>DFJV01000169.1 GCA_002373205.1 Treponema sp. UBA3662 | reverse complement strand
ATCTGTTGGCTCGTCCTTCGTAGGTTCGAATCCTTCACTCCCCATCAGTTAAGATGTAGAAACCGCAGGTTAAAGGCAAACCCTGCGGCTTTTTTTTTGTGCAAAAAATATTGTTTTAGGTTGCTAAAAATACCTTAATGGTTTAATATATTAGGATAGCGGGGAATTAACTACGCATAACTAAAACGTGAAAGGCAAATAGTGGGGATTTTATAGTGAACGTTCATTTTTGGGGGGTCAGAGGCTCCTTACCTACACCCATAACTTCGGAGCAGGTTCAGGCTAAGATTGCTGCAGTTGTTGAGCGCATAACACCAAAAGACATTCAGGACGAAGACAGCAGAACCCGTTTCCTTGCATCCCTTCCGCCTTGGCTCTTTGGCACTGTTGGCGGAAATACGGCCTGTGTTGAACTTACGGCAAACAACGGTACAAGATTCATATTGGACTGTGGTTCTGGACTTCGCGAATTTGCAGTAAACGGAACGCCTTCTCCAGACAATCACTACAATATCCTTATGTCACACTTCCACTGGGATCATATTCAGGGAATTCCTTTTTTTGGCCCCATTTTCAATCCGAACGCAACAATTGATTTCTATTCGACATTTCCTGCTGCAGAACGTATTCTTGCAAACCAGAACTGCCTGCCTTACTTTCCGCGGAACGGTGAATGGGAAAAAGTTGGCAAGCAGTTCCGCTTTCATCTCATAAAAGAGGGTGAGCCTTTTGAGATTGGCGGTATAAAAATCAACACTAAAAAGATGAAGCATCCGGGAAATTCCTATTCTTATTCATTCGAGGAAAACGGAAAGAAATTCATATATGCCACGGATGTTGAGCTGGAGCCGTCTGACTACGACAAGAACATTGCCAAGAACCATTTCTTTGAAAATGCCGACGTTCTTATCCTGGACAGCCAGTACACCGGTGACGAGGCCATTGCAAAGGCAAACTGGGGACACAACATATTCTGCTATGCCGTAGACTTTGCAAACACATGGAATGTAAAGAAACTCTACCTTTTCCATCACGAGCCTACCTACAGCGACAAGAAAATCTATTCCGTCCTGCAGGCTGCGCGCTGGTATGAGGAATATTCATCCTCCAATCAGCTGGAGATTTATCTGGCGGTGGAAGGGCAGGAAATAGAAATCTAACGTTAGGATTCAGTAAAAAAAATGAAAAATAAAGAAAAAAAATCATCATCACAAAAAAAAGTTCCTCTTGCAGTTGTAATTTTGTGCTGGCTTTTTGCGGCTGTGGCACTGGTTCTGCTTGCCCTTGTTTCCGTTTGCATTTATTCAACTGGGCCTGTAACCCGCAATCCAAGGGAAGAGGTTTCATGTGAACTTAAGATTCATTCCGGTACTAGCGTAAGCCATGTTGCTTCCGAGCTTAAGGAAAAAGGAATGATACGGTCTGCAAAGGCCTTTTATTATGCGGCAAGGTTCAATGCTTTTGACAGGGAAAAGGCCTTTAATCTTAGGAGCGGAACATATACCGTAAAAAATACCATGCCGCTTAGGGAGATTTATGAGCTGGTTCAGACCGGTACTCCAGAGTACGCTGTTGTGAGCATACCGGAGGGGTTGACTCTTTCCAAGACAGCTGCCCTTGTTGCCCAGAGCGGAATTTGCACTAAGGATGAATTCCTTGCTTCTAGCCATTCTGCCGAGCTTTTGAAGAAATACAGCATTCCTGCATCTTCGTTTGAAGGCTACCTGTTCCCGGACACATACTACTTTAACAAGGAGATGGATGCTGACGGAATTCTTTGCCAGATGGCGGACAATTTCTTTGAAAAGACAGCTTCTATAAGCGGTTTTGAGGGAAAGACTTCTGACGAGGTATTTAAAATCATAACGCTTGCTTCCATTGTGGAAAGGGAATACCGGGTTGCATCCGAGGCTCCTTCTATTGCTGGTGTGTTTACAAACCGCCTTAAGAACGACATAGGCCTTGAATCCTGTGCCACCGTTGAGTACGTGATTACAGAAATTCAGCACAAGCCCCATCCCAAGAGAATTTTTTATGCTGATTTGGAGATAGACAATCCTTATAATACATACAAGTATGCGGGGCTGCCTCCTGGACCAATTTCAAACCCGGGAACTGTTTCCCTTTCTGCAGCTGCCTCTCCAGAGCAAAATGAATATTTCTATTTTGTGCTTAACGATCCGGACAAGGGAACCCACACGTTCAGCAAGACTCTGAGCGAGCACAACAAGGCTGCTCAGGTTCTCTACACAAAAAGATAGGCTGTGCAGGGCTAAAAGACTAATGGCCAGCATAACCCAGGAATCAATAGATGAAGTCTCCTCAAGAACGGACATTGTGCGCCTGATAGGGGAATACGTCCCTCTTACCCAGAGGGGAAACGACTGGTGGGGCTGCTGTCCCTTCCACAACGAAAAGACTCCTTCATTCAGTGTTTCCCCGGACAAAAAATTTTATTATTGCTTTGGCTGCCATGCAAGCGGTACTGCCTTTAAGTTCATTCAGGAGATGGAAAAGCTTTCCTTTCCCGAAGCCGTTGAATTCCTTGCCAAGAAGGCCGGGGTGGAGCTGCATTATTCGGAAGGAGGCGGCCCTGAACACAAGGATGATTCCAAGACAAAGCTTAGGAACGAGTACATCGATTTGTATTCCCGTGTTGCCACGACATTCCATTACATGCTTATGGAAACAGAGGCAGGCAGGTTTGCCCGCGACTACATAACAAAGCGTGGCCTTATCAACGAAACCCTGGAGAAATTTAAAATTGGCTATTCTCCTGCGGACAGGAAGTGGCTTCGTTCATTTCTTGAAAAGAAGAATTACAGCGCTGAATTCCTTAACAATTCCGGGCTTTTTAGCAAAAAGTACCCTGATGTTGCCTTTTTTTCCGACAGGCTAATGTTCCCTATATTTGACCGCAAGGGTGATGTTGTTGCCATGGGAGGTCGTTTTTTGCGCGGTGACAAGGACAAGTCCCCCAAGTACCTTAATTCGGGCGATTTGATTCAGTACAAAAAAGGAAATACTCTTTACGCCTTTAACTTTGCAAAGCAGGCCATCCGCGAAAATAAAAAGGTGATTCTTTGCGAGGGCTACATGGACTGCATTGCCTACCACCAGTGCGGAATAAATTATGCGGTTGCACCACTGGGAACAGCCCTTACGGAAGAGCAGGTTGCCCTTGTTAAGCCTTTCGTTGATACGGTTTACCTTTCTTTTGACAGCGACGGTGCCGGTCAGAATGCCACCAAAAAGGCCATATTGATGTGCCGCCGACATTCGCTTACGGTAAAAATCATAAGGCTTGACGGTGGGAAAGATCCTGCTGAAATTATGCTGAATTTTGGCAAGGAATACTTGACAAAGCAGGTGGATTGCGCTATATTAGATAATGATTATCTGTTATCTAAACTGCAAGAAGTCTACCCCAAAGACAACCCTGAAGGAAAAGCGAAAGCTTCCCTTGTCTTCTTTGCGTACATAGACGCTTTGCAGTCAGACGTGCAGAAAAACGCGTGTCTCGAACAATTGTGCCAGACATACGATATAGACCAGGAGGCCGCCAGAAAGGACTTTTACAACCGGGAGCAACTTTCACAACGCTTTAAAAGAAATGTGAATACGGTGCAGGAGAACAGGGCAGAGTTTCCTACAATAAAACTTAATGCCGAACTGCGTGCTGTCTTAACAGCCGTAACTGACGATGCCAGCCTTTTCCAGAAAATGCGTGATGAAATCTCGGTTCAAGACCTTGAAGACCCTTGGGCTATAAAATTGTTTTCCGTTATGGAGGAATGTTTAAGTAGCGGTTCGTTTTCGGTAAGCAGTATACTGAACAGGTGTGGCGACGACAGTCTTAGAAGCCTGATTATTCAATCGGCAAATGAATTTACATCGGAAAAGGTCGAAAAATCGGTCACGGACAGCATACGGCTGCTAAAAAAGAATTCTCTTGAACAAAAAAGAAGCGTTCTCGTAGGAAGAATACGTGAACTTGAGCGGGGTTCCCTGCCAGATGACATGGATTCGCTTAAAAAACTTCTTTCCGAAAAAATGGAATTGGATAAGCAGATAACATCTTTAAAAGGATAGTTAAGGTAAAACATGGATCAGAAATCCTCTTCAAAGAATACATCTTCTAAAAAAGAAAAAGTTGAAAGCTCAAAAAAAACTTCCGCAAAGTCAGCTTCAAAAACTCCTGCAAAAAAGGCGGAGGGGGTAAAATCAAAGAAGGTCTCTTCGGATGACTCTTCAAAAAAAGCCAAGACTGAAGAAAAATCCCAGAAAAAGGATGCAGTCGTAGCTTCAAAGGATACAGATTCTCCCAAAAGCCGCGAAAAGCAGAAAAAGGCGGATGATTCGGCTGATGTGAAGAAAGAAACCCTTGTTGATGACGCTGATTCCGACGGTGAAGAAACTCTGGAGCCCCAGGTTCAGCAGTTGTTGGAATATGCCCGCAAAAAGCAGGTTGTCTCCTGGGACGAAATTACAGAAATCCTTTCAATGGAATATGTCAATTCGCCAAAGATGGAGACTGTCCTTCAGCTTTTGAACGAAAACAATATCCAGTTTATGGAAGAGACGGGCAACATCCTTGATGACGAGGATTTAGATGAGGATGTTGACGGTGACGCTTCCGAAGTTGGCGTGGGCGAAGCAGAGGATATTTCGGCTGCGGAGATTTCTGTTGAGGATGACGTTAAGGGCGATGACCTTTCCAAGCACCGTCTTATTGGCGGCGACAAAGAGTCCAGCATTGACGACCCGATACGCCTTTATCTTAGGGAAATTGGCAAAGAGCGCCTTCTTACCGCTGACGAAGAAAAGATATATTCCAAAAAGATGGAAGACGGCCAGAACATAATCAAGAATGTGATTAAGAATTCCGGCCTTATGGTTCCAGAGTTCTATTCCATTGCCCAGAAAGCCTTTACAAAAGACAAGGAGCACCGCGAGCAGGGAAAGAACCGCAAGGAACTTAACGAGATAATGGCGGAAAAAAGACGCCTCAAGACTTTTTACGGTCATATACTTAAGCCTGTTTACTCAGAAAAAAACAGCATAATGAAGCAGTATATGGCTTTGAAAAAGAAGCTTAACGACAATGACCAGACGCTCGACATTTTCCAGAACGATGATTTGTTTGAGCTTAGAAACAAGATAATACCGGAGCTTCAGAAGATAGACATTCAGGCAGAGGAAATTGACCGCTTTAGTGCAAAATTCATTGATGCCGACAAAAAAATCTCTGACTACAACCGCGACCAGGAAAAGCTGATGAAGCAGGTTCGCATTCCGGACCTTTCTGGTTTGCGTTCAATTGGCCGCCGCCTGGCAACTCATTCGGAAAGCGTAAAGCTGGAGCGTGAACTTGGCATGAGCTCGGACAAAATCCGCGAAGTCTATACCGGAATTCAGCAGATAGAAAGAAAAAAGCACCGTCTTGAATATGAATTTGAGAACAGTGTTGACGAAATCAGGCAGAAGACCAAGGAAATAAACCGCGGAAAGGTTATGATTGAGCAGGCAAAGAACCGTCTGATCAAGGCAAACCTGCGTCTTGTCGTTTCCATTGCAAAGAAGTACACCAACCGTGGCCTTCAGTTGTTTGACCTTATTCAGGAAGGCAACATAGGCCTAATAAAAGCCGTTGAAAAGTTTGAGTACCGTAAGGGGTACAAGTTTTCAACATACGCAACCTGGTGGATACGCCAGGCCATAACCCGCTCAATTTCCGACCAGGCCCGTACAATAAGGGTTCCTGTCCACATGATTGAGCAGATTAACAAGGTTGTCCGTGAAAGCCGCCAGCTTGTTCAGAAACTTGGTCG
>DFJV01000112.1 GCA_002373205.1 Treponema sp. UBA3662 | reverse complement strand
AACCCTTGCTTTTTTGACGCGGTTCTTGCCGGGAATGGAAGTGCTTTCTTGTTAACATTTACATTTAATTACTTAAAATTAAGGTTTGCACTTGCCTTTTGTTTGCACCAACATTGCCACTACACTATTATTTGCATAAGTGATAGTATGTTTAAGAAATGATAGACTTACACACACATTCCACAGCTTCTGACGGAACTTTTTCTCCTGCCGAGCTTGTGCGCTATGCAAAGGAAAAAGGCCTCTCCGCCCTTGCCCTTACCGACCACGACACTGTGGACGGCATTCTGGAAGCCCAGGCGGAAGCCCTTAAAGCCGGAATTGAATTTGTTCCAGGAATAGAGCTTACCGTACAGTGGCCAACCGGTGAATTCCACCTTTTGGGGCTGGGTTTGCGCCATAAATCAGCGGAACTTGCCAGAGCCATTGACTTTTTGAAGGGTGAGCGCAACAGGCGCAACTTGAAGATGGCCGAAAAACTTAGGGAAATGGGCGTAGAAATTACCTACGAGGAAGTTTACGAGCGCTTTAAGAGGCAGAACATAGGAAGACCCCACTTTGCAAGCTACATGGCAGAAAAAGGCATTGTAAAGCAGCGTCAGGTAGCCTTTGACAAGTATTTTGCCAAGGGAAGGCCCTGCTATGTGGACAGGGAAGGCCTTGACCTAGAAGTTGCCGTAGAAGCCATAAAGACAAGCGGTGGCATTCCAGTGCAGGCCCACCCGCTTTCCATGTACGTTTCCTGGGGAAAAATGGACGCCACCATGGAAATGATACGCGACAAGGGTGTTATGGGGCTTGAAGCCTGGCATCCCGGTGTGCGCATTTCCGAAGCGGAGCGGCTAGAAGAGCTTGGAAAGAACCTGGGCATGGTGGTTACCGCAGGAAGCGACTTTCACGGCGAAAAGGTGCGTGTGGACAGGCACATAGGATTCAGCGCAGGAAAGCTAAAAATTCAGGACAGATTCTGGCTAGAAAACCTAAAGCCTGCCCTGCAAAAGATTCACGGCGGCGGCTCCATGGAATACAGCGGTTAAAACTTGCAAAAACAGCAAAAACTTGTGGCCAGACCTTGACGGTGGAACTTTGGGGAGAGTTAAAACAGTTGAAAAAAGAAATATTGGTAGGCCTTGTCTGTGCCTCCGCAATGCTTGCCATAAAATTTTGTTCAATCTGCAACTTCTTGGCCACTTGCGAGGCTAAATGGGCTTTAACCTTTGTAAACAGGACGAATCTTGAAAATCCAGAGCTTAAGGTTATGATAGACGGCCACTACATCACCGTAAAATCAGGACAAAATGCCTTTTGGGGACCGTACGGTGATGTGGAAAAGATAAAAACTCCCAGGGGAACCCACGCTGTAGTAACGGATTTGAGCAATAGCCAGACTTGGTTGAGCATAATCCTTTGCCCCGGAGATGAGCCGCCCCTTCCAAAAACGCTTGTCGTAAGCGCAGAAAAGGCATATTTATGGAAGCATGACGCGGGTCGCCACACAGGAGAAGTGTCTTTTGCCCTTCTTCCCAGGGGAACAAAAGTGCGTCCTGTTAAGCGGGGCTCACCCCTTACAGAATCTGTTAAGCCTTGTAACGGAGAAGATGATTTTCCCCAGTGGGCAAGGGAGGAAGCCTTGGATGACTATGTTTCTATTCCTTGGGTAAAAGTTGAACTTCCAAAAGAAGAGCGCAAAAAGTGGGGGCTCCCGCGCACCGCATGGCTTTTTGGCGGAGACCTTTCAGAAGTTGATGAAGTTGATAAAGTTGATGAAGTCAAAGAAAAATAAAAAGGCACCCTCAGAAAACTAGGAGTGCCCGTTTTGCATCAAATTTGCCTAATGCGAGGCTTATTTTCCGTTCTTGATTGTCATGATACCGCCAATGATAAGGCAGTTCTTTGCAAGAACAAGCAGCCAGTGGAGAGCCTTAACGCTGCTGAGTTCGCCGACAAGACCAATAAGAGTAACAACCGTTACCACAATCCAGACGATGAGCGTTACGATTTTTACAATGTCATCAACCTTGCCAAAATCAAGTCCCAGTGCCTTAATAAAGAACATAACTGCGCAAACAATCAGAAGGGCTGCAATAATGTAGTCCATTACGCGTGCGCCACCCTTGAAGAAGCTTGTTACGCCCTGAATTTCATCGCTGGAAATAGACTTTCCAACTCCGAAGAGGCAGAGGCCTGTGATGAAAAGGTAGATTGCCAGTGCAATCTGGATAATGAAGATACCGAATGTTCTTCTCTGTGTTGACATAAAAAACTCCATTTCCGTTACAACGGATTTTAGTTTGTATACGCCTTTATACAAAAGCGCCCGGCAGCTAAAGCCACCGATGATATTTAAATTATAGCACAAGTGTTTTGTTTTTCAAGAAATTTTTTTCTTCCTATATATTGATGTTTTTTTCAAGGGGGAACCCTTGGACCCCGAATTTGGAGGGGGAAAAACAGCTCAGAGTCCGAAGTTTGATGTTTTACGAATGCTTTTTTTTGTAAGGTTCCCTTCGACAAGCTCAGGGAACGAGTTTTTTTCTTGCCAAACCGTATCTAGCCAGGGAGGGCGGGTTAGCAGCGTGCAGAATTGCGTGGCGATTCTGCAATCCCTAAAAAAATTCACGGAAGGATTTTTTTAGGGCGGGCTCAGAGAACGAATTTTTTTTTGTTTTTTACTGAGCAATGTTGTGGTATAGGGGGATGATTGGGAATGACATAGATGGCGGTTGGGGAATGATGTGGATAGGGTTTTGTAAAATATTAAGCCTAGCCCCGATTGGAAGGGCGGCGTAGCCGTTGCCTTTAGGCAATGGAGGCGTATGCCGGAACCCTGGAAAGCGGGAAAATTGCATGGGCTGGCTGCCGGGTAGCGGCAGACACAGTTTAAATATTCAGTATGCTCCGGAGAATTTTTAAGGGACTAGCGTAGTCCTACCAGTTCTTCCAGGCATTCCTGGGCTGTTGCTTCTTTGTTTAGTACGCGGAAGAGGGCATCGCAGATGGGTAGCTTAAGATTGTGCTTCTCTGCTATTTGGTGGACGTATTTGCAGGCGATTGCTCCTTCTGGCAGGTAGCCGACTTTTTTTACGTTTGCAATTAGGTCATCCAGGTTTGCAAAGCGGTCTAGCATGTCCGTCTGGATTATGTCTTGTCCGAATTTTCTGTTGCGGCCGTATTTTGATTTGCAGGTTACGTCCAGGTCTCCGACTCCGCTTATGGATGTGAAGGTTTGCGGATGGGTTGCGCCAAGTGCCACTCCGATTTTTTGGATTTCGTTGAGGCCGGCGGCCATGAGCAGGCTTTCTGTGTTGTCTCCAAAGATGGAGCTTGTCTGGGAAAGGGCATCTAGGCTTCCGTAGACTACGGCAACTACGTTTTTTACGGCTGCACAGACTTGTACGCCGATTGTGTCGAATGATGCGTAGGCCAAGAGTCCCTTACTGGCGCGCAAAAGGTCTCTTACGCGGATTGCGTTGCGGTGGTGGTTACTGGCTGTGATAAGGCCTGTGATTTTTCCCATGGCTACTTCTTCTGCGTGGGAGGGGCCTGCTATGTAGACTGTGGCGTCTTTGTAGCAGGCTGGCAGGGCTTCTTCCATTGTTTCCAGGACGAATTTTGGGCCGCTCTGGGACGGGACGAAGCCCTTTGTAAGGGCGCAGATTATGCTTTTGCCGCTTTTTATGCTTGGCAAGTCTGAAAATTTTGCGATTGTGGGGGCAAGGTAGAGGGAAGGGCTACCCATTATGATAAAGTCTTTGTTGTCTGCAACTTTGCGGATGTCGGACGAGGCCTTTAAGGATGGCTCTAGTGCGTATCCCGGCAGGTAGCGTTTGTTTTCGTGTTGACTATTAATAGAAGAAACTACGTCTTCTTCCATTGCCCATACTTCTACGCTATGTCCACCGCGTGCCAAGGAACAAGCCAATGCTGTGCCCCATGCGCCGGCACCTATAACTCCAACAGTTTTGACGTCCATAAAAACCTTCTTAAAAAGAAAATCTAGAATATTATAGCATATATGGTGATAAAAATAAAGGTGTGGAAGGTAAGTGCAAATTTAAAACAATTTTGAAAAGCATTATTCTAAAACAAGGCACGCTTCCATTCCCGCCGGGAACCGTGCCGAAACTCCAAAGGGTTGCTTCCAACCCCGTGCGCGGTAATAGGTGTCTAACTCCCTGCGGTCGTACCGCGCAAAATGGATTTTCGTCACGAACCCCGGCTCCATTCCAGCGTGCCTCAAATTTTATCGGATAGGGAAACTTCTATTTGAGAAAGCACTTCCATTCTCGGCAGGAACCGCGTCAAAAAAGCCGAGCGCGGATACAAGGTGTCTGACTCGCTTCGCGGCTTGAAGCTACGCTGCCGGGTTCGCTCCGCGCAAATGCTTTTTTGCCACTTTTTCCGCCTACATTCCAGTGCTTTCTTAACATGATTTTTTCATTACAATTCAGGAGATATGCCTTGCTTTTTTTCTGCGTTACGAACTGATTTTCTGTTATTTTTGGGGGAAGAAGGGGGGAAGGTGGCTGTGCCCAGACTGGATGTGCTGGACACAGTTTTTATATAGGGGTAGCGCCAGATTAGAAGGCGGGGGGGATGAAGTCTATGGCGCAGGTTTCTGGGTAGCCGAACATTAGGTTCATATTTTGGACGGCTTGGCCGGATGCGCCTTTTATCATGTTGTCAAGGACGCTTACTACTTCCAGCATTTTGCCGCCGTTGACTACGTAAACCTGGAGGTCGCAGTAGTTTGAGTAGCGGATTGTTCTGGTTGTTGGGGCAACTCCGGCTGGGAGCACGCGGACAAACGGTTCGTTTTTGTAGGCTTCTGTGTAGATTGCACGGATTGCGCTTGCCATGTCGCCTTCAAATTCTTTGTCTGCCTTTTGTTTTAGGGAAGTGGAGGCATCGTCTGTGAGCGGGGCATAGATTGTGCTTAGGATTCCGCGGTTCTGGGGCAGAAGGTGGGGGGTAAAGATGACGTTTGTCTTTTTGCCGGCAAGGGTTGTCATGTTGCGCTCAATTTCGCTCTGGTGGCGGTGGGCTCCAATTTTGTAGGCGCTAAAGCTTTCGCCACATTCGCAGAACTGGTTTGCCATGGATGGGTTTCGGCCTGAACCTGTAACGCCGCTTTTTGAGTCAACGATGATGCAGTCTGTGTTGACAAGGCCTTTCTTTAGCATTGGAAGCAGTCCCAGGGTTGCGCTTGTAACGTAGCAGCCGGGATTTCCGATTATGGAGGCTTTCTTTATTTGCTCGCGGTTCATTTCCGGTGATCCGTAGACGCTTACTTCGTGGGTTTTGGGGAAGCGGTATTCCTTTTTGTACCAGGTCTTGAAGGTTTCTTCGTCCATGCCGTAGCGGAAGTCTGCGCTAAGGTCTATGAGCTTTTTGCCGTGTGAAAGGCAGTAGTCTGCATATTCTTCTGCAATGCCGTGGGGGAGTGCGGTAAAGATTATGTCGCTTTTTTCTTTTACTTCGTCTGCTGTTAAGAGCTTTCCGTCGCACTTGCCGTCCATCTGGCCTATAAGGTTCTGGTAAACACCGTCAATCTGCTGGCCTTCGAAGCTTACGCTTGAGCAGAATATTTTTTCTACTCCCGGGTGGCGGAGCAAGATTCTGAAGAGTTCCACGCCTGCATATCCCGTTGAGCCGATAATTCCAACTTTAATCTTTTCCATAAAAACCTCTTTGCCTAATTATAGTTTCTATGCGGGTTTTGTGCAAGAATGGCAAAGACACGGAAGTCAATTTTGTGTTCCGCTCCCAGTCAAATCCGTCTGAAAACCCGCGGTGTCGCGGAATAGGAAATTAAACTCGCTGCGCGGCTTGAAGCTACGCTGCCGGGTACGTTCCGCTCCAATGCGGTTTTTCAGCCGGATTTGCCTTCCGCTGCACACAAAACTGGCTTCCTGTTTTTCTGCATAATAATTATTGAAAATATGCCATTGCCTTCTGCCCTAAGAACCCGGATTTTTATTTTGACAAATGCTTTTGGGGGGTAGCTACGGCACTTCGACTGGGCTCAGTGACCGTGGGCAACGGATTTTGGGGTAGACATGGGGCACTTTGACGGGGCTCGGTGACCGTTCCGCTCCAATGCGGTTTTTCAGCCCACAACGCTACGCACTTGCTACCGTTGTGTGCCTTCCGCTGCACACAAAACTGGCTTCCTGTTTTTTTGCATAATAATTATTGAAAATATGCCCTTGCCTTCCGCCCTAAGAACCCGGATTTTGTTTTGACAAATGCTTTTGGGGGTAGCTACGGCACTTCGACTGGGCTCAGTGACCGTGGGCAACGGATTTTGGGGTAGACATGGGGCACTTTGATTGGGGTTAGTGGTCGTTGGCGAGGAAGTTTTGAATAGCTACATGGCATAGTTTTTTTTTCTGTGTTCCCTAAAGTTGGGAAAAATGATATAGTGGGGGAATGAAACAGTTAATTATTAAGAAGACAACATTTTTTTCCGCGGTGCTTGCACTGGCTCTTTCGGGGGCTTTGTTTACTGCTTGCCAGACATCCAATCCTGAGGTTCCGGCTAATTTGACTGCGCGCGAGATAATTCAGAAGGCGCAGAATGCCTATAATGCAGGCAGGGAAAAGCAGGCTTTGTACTACTACGACACGCTTATTGCCCGCTACGGCATGAATACGGTTACTTATATAGAAGGAAAGTACGAGATTGCCCACATTTACGTAAAGGCTAAGAAGTGGGACAAGGCCATTCCTGTGCTTAACGAGATAAAGAACCTCTACGCTTCCAGTTTGCCGGGGTCTTATCCGGGGGAATACCTTAAGATGGTAGAAAACGATCTTGCCAAGGTTCCCGAGAAGTATCTGAAGAAGGAATAGGGCTTTTTGCTCTGGCTAGGATGGCTGTATAAGAATTGCCCGTAAGCTGGAGTGTAATAGATGCCGAATCCACATTCGTAGCAAGTGCGTGCGAATGTGGCGTAGCGTTCGGCATGACGGACTTTGTGTAGCAAAGGGATGGCGAATCAAGTTCGGCATGACAGTTTTTGTGTTGTAAAGAGATGCCGAATCAAGTTCGGCATGACAGGCTTTGTGTTGCAAAGAGATGCCGAATCGAGTTCGGCATGACGGGCTTTGTGCAGCAAAGGGGGGCGTTACGGGGGGCTTGCCCCCTGTAGAGGGGGTAGTGGAAGACGCGACAAAGCGGAACAAATGCCGTAAGGGGCTTGTTTTGAAAACAGGTATTTTGTTGCGGTACAGACCCTGAGTCAAGCTCAGGGTGACGGCCGTTCCCTGTGCGGAGTCTAATGGCACGGAGGGTAAGCGCTTCGGCAGGCCCTGTGTCTGTGGATAATGTTGTTTTTTGCTTTGAAATTTTTGCCCCTTACGGCATTTGTGTAGCGACTCGCGGCTGGAGCGAGGGGGAGACTTCCCCCACCTTATTTTTAATTGATTTTGTCGGCTGGGCTTTTTGAAACTTGTTTTTTTTTAATACTGGTTGTATTATTGAATTAAGATATGAAAAAAGCCTTTCTGCTATTGCAGTTTTTCATTTTTTGTCTTTTTCCAATATCCGCAAAACAATCGACCGTGAGGGTTGCATATTACCCTGAAGAGGGTTTTCAGGAATATGACTCTTCAACTGGACAGTATTCGGGCTACGGTTATGAAATTCTTCTTGTAATAAAGCAATACACACGTTGGAAGTTTAACTTTATCCGCACGGAAAACATGGCGCGCGCAAAGCAGCTTGTGAGAGAAGGGCAGGCGGACTTGATTTGCGGCCTCTACAAGGATTCTGAGGATACGGAAGGGTTTGTTTATACCCAAAGACCCATACTTTCTTCCAGAATGATTCTTGTTGCCAACCGTGCAAGGTCTTCTTATGCCTACGAAGATTTTGAAAGCTTTAACCGCATGAAGATTGGCACTCTTACCGGGGACAAGGAAAAGTCTATTCTGGTAAAGGATTTGAAGGAATATGCGGATGCCAATGGTTTTGTTCCGGAGATTGTTGGTTTTAGCGATTTGAAGAGCTGCGAGGATTCCCTTGAAAGTGGCAAGATAGATGCAATGCTTATGAACGACATTCATAAGTCCAACTTTTATAAGATTGCCGATTGCCAGTCGCGCAACATGCACATTGCTGTTGCCAAGGACAAGGGACAAATTGCTTCTGAGATAGACAAGGCCATAACTGCTATTAACAGGGACATGCCGGATTTTCTTTCCGACATGAAGGACCGCTACTACAAGACTGAAAATTACCGCGAATTTAAGCCGACGGAAAGCGAAAGGGAATACATAAGGAATGCTTCTCCCGTGCGTGTTGCGTGTACCGTTACCTGGTACCCAATAAGCTACTTTAAGGACGGTAAGTATTCAGGCCCCCTGGCGGAGGTTTACGAGGCTTTGAGCCGGGTTACGGGGCTAAAGTTTAACTATGTTCCCTACAAGTCCTACACTTCTGCCCTTGCCGGTATTATTTACGGGGAGTCTCCGGTTCTTTGCGAGGCTCCGCTTGATTTTGCCTATGCTACCGAATACAAGATGAACCTTACGAGCGGCCTTACGGATATTTCTATTCTGCAGGTTCAGGACAAGAAGAGGCAGCCAAGGACTCCCCCTGTTGTTGCGGAACTTGGTTCTGCATACATTTCTAAGATAGGCAGGAAGCTTTACGGCAAGGACGCTTCTTTCAAGATGTACACTTCTGCAAACGACTGCATGAACGCCGTGCTTTCCGGTGAGGCTGACTACACTCTGCTTAACAGCTACCAGGCGGCGGTCTACCAGGCCAACGTTAAGTACATAAACATGCAGTATACGGTTATTCCGGAATACCAGTACACGATTTGTGCCGGTGTAAGCAGCCGTGCAGATGCCAGGCTTCTTTCCATAATGTCCAAGGGAATTCAGGCTTTGGGGGAAAATTACATAACCAGTATTTTCCGCAAGGAGCTTAGCCTTGAGCAGGAGGCAGACCTTTTTTCTTTCTTCTACAGGAATCCGTCGCTTCTTATACTTTTTATTACGCTGATTACGTTTATAATTCTTGGAATTCCGGCGGCGGCAATTTACATTATGCTTATGCGGAGGAAGAATTCTGCGCTTGTAAGGGCTAATGACGAAAAGATGGACTTTGTTAGCAAGATGAGCCACGACATACGTACTCCGCTGAACGGAATACTTGGCATGGTTTACCTTTCCAAGAAGGAGGCCAACCCGGAGAACACAAGCAACTACCTGCAAAAGATTGAGCTTAGCGGCAACTACCTGCTTTCCATCCTGAACGACATTCTTGATATTAACAAGATGGGCAGCCAGAAGATTTCCCTAAGCCCAGCCCCTTATTCTTTTGAGGAGTTTGCGGACGAACTGCATGTTCTTTTTGATCCCCTCTGCCAAAATAAGGACATTTCTTTTTCTACGGAATTCCCCAAGCTGGAGAAGAAGATTTTTACGGACAAGATGCGCTTTATGCAGCTTTTTTCCAACCTTGTCTCCAATTCCATCAAGTATACGGCTAACGGCGGCAAGATAAAGGTTTACTGCAAGAACTATTCCTACGCGGAAGACGCTTTTGTTTCTGATATTGTTGTGGAAGACACGGGCATTGGCATGAGCAAGTCTTTCCAGCAGCACATGTTTGAGCCTTTTACCCAGGAGCGCAACACTGCGGCTTCTATGGGAACAGGCCTTGGGCTTGCAATTGTAAAGCAGATTGTTACGCTTATGGGTGGCTTTATCCGTGTGGAAAGCGAGCAGAACAAGGGCACTTCCTTTTTTATAACGCTTGTTCTTCCTCTGGTGGAAAAAGAGGATGCCCCTCTTGGCGAAGGTTCAAAGGTTAAGGATAAGGCAGCAATTCTTGAAGGGCTGCACATTCTTGTTTGTGAGGATGATTCTATTAACGCAGAGATTACGGCTGAGCTTATTCGCAGGGCTGGAATGGAGGCTGATATTGCCAAGAACGGTCAGGAAGGCCTTGATTTGTTTGAAAAGAGCCCGGAAAACTACTACGCTGCAATTCTTATGGATATCCGTATGCCAATCATGGACGGCTGGGAAGCTACAAGCAAGATCCGTTCCTTGAACAGACGGGATGCTGGCTCTGTTCCTATAATTGCTCTTTCTGCTGATGCTTTTGTTCAGGATAGGATGGCTACTTCCAGCACTGGGCTTACCGGGAATTTGCCAAAGCCTATAAATCCACAGAAGCTTTACGATGCCATTGCTGACTATGCGGAAAAAGCTTTGCGATGATTAGTTATTTTGAGTTTTTGTCATTCTGAGCTTTTTTTGTCATTCTGAGCTTGACTCAGAATCTGCGGAATGGATGTGAATCTGTAGGTGGTGAATTAATAGATGCTGAATCAAGTTCAGCATGACGGGATTCCGCAACTGCGTTCTGCGTGGCGGTTGGCCGCAACCTTGTGCTGCATGGCGGTGGCTTTTGCTTTGTGTTATTCTTACTTTTTTTGTCATTCTGAGTTTTTTTTGTTATTCTGAGCTTGACTCAGAATCTGCGGAATGGATGTGAATTTGTAGGTGCTGAATTAATAGATGCTGAATCAAGT
>DFJV01000091.1 GCA_002373205.1 Treponema sp. UBA3662 | reverse complement strand
CAGCCGGAACGGCTGGATGAAATGATTAATTTAGAAATGCCCTTTGTACAGGTTCCTCTGTGCGAAGGGTATTTTATTTCTTTTAATACTTTTTTTGTGCATTACTATTTGCAGGTTTGAATTTCTTGGATTCTTTTTGTGAAAAATTGGTAAAATTCAAAGGTTTTAAGATTTCTACTATTCATCTTTGTCAATTCAGTGGTATAATTATTATGTATGCATATGCCAGTTCAATGATTTTTATTAATTGTTAACGGGCATGGCAAAAAGCCAGCTTTTTTTTCGCGGCAACATAACCGTAACTTTAAAATAAGGAAGGGTAGTTACCGTGAATCTATTATTATTAACAGGTTATTTTCTGTCTGGAGCTGCAGCAGGCAATTTATTGAAATACTGTAGTGATTCAACGTTTCATCGGATTTGTTTTTGCGTATTGACAGGTTTTTTATTTCTGCTTGCGGGATTACGCACCCCATTGGGGATTCAGTTGTTTTTTATCTGGTTGTTTTTGTTTTGTATTGCTATTGAAGCGTATATTGATTATCGTTTTATGATTCTTCCGGATGAAATTCTACTGATTTTGTTATTAGCAGGATTTTTAAACCAAGGGATGCATTTCAACAGTTTTTGGGATGCATTTTCTGGAGCTTTGACAGGGTCTTTGCTGATAGGAATGATTTACATTCTCAGTAAAGGCGGTATCGGTTTGGGGGATGTTAAATTTTCGGCTGTGCTTGGGCTGTGGCTTGGGATTTCAGGAATTTTAGTTTGTTTGGCAATCGCTTTTCTCTCCGGAGGGATTGCTTCGGTTTTATTATTCCTGTCAGGGAAAGCTTCCATGCAGAGTAAGATCCCCTTTGGCCCGTTTCTTGGGATCGGGGCAGTTTTAAGCATGTTGTTTTCTTTCCGTATCCTATCATGGTACTGGTCGTTGTTTATATAAGGCCGGGAGGTGATTGGATGAACATTATGAGAAGAATGCAAGATGTTTTATTGGGAAATTTGACAACGTTGTACATGACGGAAGAAGAAATACAAATCCGGCAAGGTTTAAAAAGCAGTTGCTATGAGTTGCCTTCAGCGTTCAAGAACTTCAATTATCTGCATCGTCCCGAAGAAATGGCAGGCTGGTTACTTGCAGTTTTGCAGAACGAAAAGAAGCGTATTCGCCGTTGTAAGATTGTGCTGGATCCGGGGCAGGTGTTTTTTCAGAAGATCAGACTTCCGGAGATGACGATACAAGAACAAAACAATTGGCTTTTTTGGGAAGGAAGTCAATACATACCATATCCTGCAAACAGTTGTATATCAAAAATCATACGTTGGAAAGAGACTGGTGTTTCGGAAAAGGATTTTTCGGGCGAATCGGAAAAGAATTCTGGAAAACTATGTAGTTTTCTGATTGTTGCAGTTCAGTCGGAAGTCATAGAGAGATTAACCCGGTTTGCGCATTTTTTGAATACAAGATTGGAGGAAGTCACTGTTATAGGGCCTGATCAAAATATTTTGCCTTTAAACCTTCTTTCAGCAGAATCTTGGAAAGAACGAAGTATAACTTGGTGTTATCAGGGATTAACGGTCTTTTTCGTTTTTCTGTCATTAGCTCTTTCTGCACAAAGCCTGATACAATGGAAACGGCAGGAACTGGTGTGGGAGGATAGAAAAACGCAGCTTGCTCCATTGCTTTCTGTTAAGAACAGGTATTTGGAAAATAAAAAAGTTGAACACCAGATAGGAAAATATCGAACAAAAATACAGCAGATTGAACAAAAGAATCAAAAATTTTATGCTGCGCTAAAAAAGATTTCAGAAACTATACCTCAGACATGTTGGTTGGAAGAAATAAAGAGCGATGCTTATAAATCTAACAATATAGAACTGAAAGGTTTTGCTGGAAGTGCAGGTCAGATTTTGGATTTTGCCGGTAAGCTAAAAAGTTCCCGTGAGTTTTCCGGTGTAAATGTTGCAGAAAGCGGAGAAAGACTCGATTCGATAAAAGATCGCGTGAATAATCGTGCTTTGACGGCAAATTTTAGCTTGCGGGCAGGTATTTCTCCTGATATAAAGGAGGAAAGGCCATGAATAATATTTTTTTTCGTTTGACAAAAATGAAAATACCTTTCCCGCATGCGATTATGACAAAAAACAATAAAAATGCTTGCGGATTATTACTTTCAGTTCTCTTTTTGTTTGGTGTTGTAAAAGGTATTGCTGAACCTCTGAAGGAAAAGGAACATCATCTGATTTCTGAATCGAAGGCCATGCAGCAAGAAATTCAAGTATATCAGGATTTTTCCGAGAATGCGCACAGAGATGCAGACCGCGCCAGAAAACTGTCGGAATTGCGGTCACTGCAGGCTGCGCTTCCTGATATGCTGAATACGGATAAGATTGTAAAACAACTGTACAACAAAGCGGATGATTACGATATTGTGATTCAGGAAATGAAAAGTTTGCAATCTAATGAAGCAGGAAAATTGGTTTGGGATGCAGAATTTTTTGGAACATGGAATGCGTTGCTTTGTTTTTTGAAAGATTTGGAAGAGCAGGCTCCGTTTACCCGACTGAATCATGTGCGGATTTATAAGTCGCAGAAAGATAATAAACTGATCATGCAGGCTCATATCAATATATATTATTTATCAGACATATAACCCCT
>DFJV01000128.1:11505-19505 GCA_002373205.1 Treponema sp. UBA3662 | reverse complement strand
AGTTATTTTCTTATAATATAAGTAAATAAACTTTATTCAGCAGATTCCTTGTCTTCCTGGGAATTTGCTATGCGGTCAATGCCAACTACGTAGTCCGGACTGATGATGTTTACAACCTTAACGCCGCTGGATGCCCTTCCCTGGAGAGAAATGTCCTTTACGTTGGTGCGGATTGAAGTTCCCTGGCCGGTTATGCACATAACGCTGTCGTCATCTTTTACGGTAAGTGCGCCAATCAATTCTCCCTTGTCGTCAACGTTGCCAAAGACACGCTGTCCTCCGGTTCCGCGACCGTGGGCGTTGAATTCGGAAAAGAGTACGCGCTTGCCGATTCCCTTTTCTGTTATGACGAGAATCTTTGCGTCTTCTTCTACATGGATGGCGGCACAAAGTTCATCGCCTTCTGAAAGCTTCATTCCGTTAACACCGCGGCTGGCTCTTCCCATTGGGCGGACTTCGTCTTCGCTTATGCGCAAGGCCTGTCCCCGGCGGCTTACCAAAAGAAGCTCATCTTTTCCGCTTGAAAGGATTGCGCTTACGAGTTTGTCTCCATCATCAAGACGAACTGCCTGCATACCGCGAGACTTTGCGTTGCGGAATTCGCTTGTAGGTGTTTTCTTTACAACGCCGTTTGCAGTTGCCATGAACATGAACTGTTCTTCCGTAAATTCCTTGAGGCTGATTATCGTTGATATTTCCTCGTTGGCACTTACCTGAAGAAGGCTCTTGATGTGAGAACCGCGGCTTGTCTTTGAAGATTCAGGTATTTCGTGAACCTTGACCCAATAGGATTTTCCTTCATTCGTAATGAACATGATGTAGTCATGTGTTGAAGCTATGAACATCTGGTTGATGTAGTCTTCTTCCACAAGCTTGGCAGAAATGGTTCCTCTTCCTCCCCTACCCTGGTTCTTGTAAAGGCTTACGGGAACACGCTTGATGTAACCAAGTTTGGAAATAAGGATTACCATGTCCTCTTCTTTTATCATGTCTTCAACATTGATTTCTTCTACTTCGCCGGAAACAATCTGGGTCTTGCGGTCATCACCATATTTTTCCGCAATCTCATTTGTTTCCTGCTTTATGACTTCAAGAATCTTTTCGTGATGGGCAAGCAAATCTTCAAGGTGGGCAATGAGGGCTTTAATCTCTGCCATTTCCTGCTTTAGCTCATCGATGCGCAAATTGGTAAGGCGACCCAAGCGGTAGTCAACAATTGCCTGTGCCTGTTCATCATCAAAGCCGAAGCGCTTCATCAAATTTGCTTTAGCTTCTGATTCATCGCGGCTGGCACGGATTATCTTGATTACTTCGTCAATTGCATCGACTGCTATTATAAGGGCTGCGAGTATGTGTTCGCGGTGCTTGGCCTGCTTAAGTTCAAACTGCGTGCGGCGGGTTACAACGTTGTCGCGGTGGTCAACAAAGTGCTGCACAAGCTGCTTAAGGTTCAAGGTTTCCGGGCGACCGTTTACAAGAGCAAGGTTTATTACGCCAAACGATGCCTGCAATGGTGTCTTTGCAAAGAGCTGGTTAACAACAATTTTTGTTACGGCACCTCGCTTAAGGTCAATGACGATTCTCATGCCAACACGGTCTGACGTTTCATCATTTACACCGCTTATTCCGTCGATGATTTTGTCACGGGCAAGTTCCGCAATGCGTTTGCAAAGATCCGTTGTGTTTGTCTGATAGGGAACTTCCGTGAATACGATTGACTCTGCCCCGTTCTTTGCAACTTCAATCGTGAACTTACCGCGCATTATGATTTTTCCGCGACCTGTCCTGTAAGCATCCTTGATTCCCTGGCGGCCAAAAATTATTCCGCCTGTTGGAAAATCAGGTCCCTTTATATGCTGCATCAATTCATCAATGCTTATCTGGGGATTGTCTATGTAGGCAGAAACGGCTGATGCTATTTCCCTTAGGTTGTGGGGTGGCATGTTTGTTGCCATACCTACGGCAATACCGCTTGATCCATTTGCAAGAAGGAAGGGGAATTTTGTAGGAAGAACTGTAGGCTCTTTTGTTGTTTCATCGAAGTTGGGGATAAAGTCAACGGTATCCTTTTCTATGTCGGCAACCATCTCTTCTGCGAGTTTTGCCATTTTTGCTTCTGTATAACGGTAAGCGGCAGGAGGGTCACCGGCTATTGTACCGAAGTTTCCCTGAGGGGTAATAAGGGGATAGCGCTCGGAGAAATCCTGTCCCAAGCGGACAAGTGCATCGTAAACAGAAGCGTCTCCGTGCGGGTGGTATTTACCAAGCACGTCTCCGACTATTTTTGCACACTTGTATGTTTTTCCAGAAGAACGCAGGTGAAGTTCATCCATTGAATACAAGATGCGGCGGTGAACGGGCTTAAGTCCGTCTCTTACATCCGGCAATGCGCGGCTTACAATAACGGACATTGAGTAGTCAATATAGGCTTTCTTGATTTCCTGATCAATGGGCTGAAGAATCAGCGTACCACCTTCAGGGGTTGTTATTTCATTTTCCATCTATACTTTTCCTTATAAAGTCATCAGACATCGAGATTTGCATAAATAGCATTTTCTTCAATGAACTTGCGGCGCGGTTCTACGGCTTCACCCATGCATGTGGAGAAAATTTTATCTGCTGCGATTGCATCCGGTATTGTTACCTTCATCATCTTTCTTACGGCAGGATTCATAGTCGTGTCCCAAAGCTGGTCTCCAGACATTTCACCCAAACCTTTGTAACGCTGAACATCAAGCTTTTCTGCAGGAACACCAAATTCTGCGATTGCGGCTGCCTTTTCATTGTCATCGTAAACATACTTTACTTTTTTACCGTAGCGGACTGCAAAGAGGGGTGGCATTGCAAGGTAAACATGTCCCTCTTCTATGAGTTGCGGCATGTAGCGGAAAAAGAAGGTAAGCAAAAGTGTGCGGATGTGGCTTCCGTCAACATCAGCATCTGCCATGATAATTATTTTGTCATAGCGCAACTTTGTTATGTCAAAGTCCTTTCCTATGTTTGTTCCCAAAGAAGCAATTACAGGCTGAAGCTTTTCGTTGTCTATAACCTTATCAAGACGGCTTTTTTCTACGTTGAGCATCTTTCCCCAAAGAGGAAGAATGGCCTGAGTCTTTGAGTCCCTTCCCTTTTTAGCAGAACCGCCTGCAGAGTCTCCCTCAACTATGTAGACTTCACAGATTGAAGGATCCTTTGAAGAGCAGTCGGAAAGTTTTCCCGGCAGGCCAAACGAATCGCTGAGTGACTTTTTGCGGGTATTCTCTTTTGCTTTGCGGGCGGCAATGCGGGCTTCTGCTTCTGCAACTGCCTTTTCCAGAATCATATTCACAATCTGTGGATTCTGTTCGCACCAAAGGGTTAGCTTGTCTTTTACAAGGGCATCCACATAACCGCGAACTTCCGTATTGCCAAGCTTTGTCTTTGTCTGGCCTTCAAACTGGGGCTCAGGAACTTTTACGGAAATAACTGCTGTCAAACCAGCACGCACATCGTCACCGGCTAGCTTTTCATAATTTATCTGGTTGGATTTTGCATCCTTTGACTTTGAGTCTTTTATTATAAGACGCTTCAAAAGCTTTTCATTTTTTTCCAGGAACTTATTGAGCGTAACGGTAAGGGCTATCTTAAAGCCGTCAAGGTGGGTTCCGCCTTCCTTGGTGTTTATGTCGTTTACGTAGGCATAAATTTTTTCGTCGTAGTTGTCATTGTACTGCATGGCAACTTCCATTTGAACATTTTCCGTTTCACCAGAAATGTAGATGGGTTCTTCTGGAAGGACTTTTTTTCCTTCGTTAAGGAAGGTAACGTAATGCCTGATTCCTCCTTCAAACTTGTAGACAACTTCTTTTGGGGTTTCAAGGCGCTCGTCACGGAATTTTATTGTGATGCCAGGGTTCAAGAAAGCAAGTTCCCTAAGGCGCTGGGCAAGAACGTCAAAATTGTATGTCGTTGTTTCTTTGAAAATCGTATTGTCTGCTTTCCAGCGGATTGTAGTTCCGTGGATGTTTGTATCACCGATGCATTCAACCTTTGTCTTTGGCTTTCCCTCTGCATATTTTTGCTCGTAGCGTTTTCCCTCTCGGTTAACAAAAGCTTCCATCCATACAGAAAGTGCATTTACGCAAGAAACACCTACACCGTGCAAACCACCGGAAACCTTATAGTTTGATTTGTCAAACTTACCACCGGCATGGAGCCTTGTCAAAACAAGCTCAAGGGCAGAAACGTGTTCCGTAGGATGCATGTCTACAGGAATACCACGTCCATTGTCTTCTACACGGCAAATGTCATCCTTTTCCAGGGCAACCGTAATCGTGTCGCAGAAACCTGCCATTGCTTCGTCAATACTGTTATCTACAACTTCGTAAACAAGATGATGCAAACCGTTTGGTCCCGTAGAACCAATGTACATACCAGGTCTTTTGCGTACGGCTTCCAGTCCCTTTAGAACTTGAATACTGCTGGCTGAATACTGATTTTCGTCTGACATTAAAAATCCCCACTCTAAACTTTTAAGTAATAAACTATACCAATAATAAGGAAAAAAGTCTAGCTTAAAACCACCTGCAACGTCTGCTTCAATTAAATTTACAGCCTAAAAGACCTGTGGAAAAGCCTGTGGAAAACTATTGACAAAAAGCACTTAAAAATTATAATTGCCTTCTATGAGTGAGCAGAATTACAAGGGCATTTGGGAAGATGTCCTTAACATTATACACGAAGAGTATAAGCAAAAAAATCAGGAAAATTTTTTCAAAATCTACTTTAACATGGAGTACGTAAGCGACACCATTGATGAAATAACAGTTTCCGTTCCTTCAGACGTTATGCTTAACCACATGGAGGAAAAAGGCAGCATACAAACAGTTAAAGATAAAATAGCGGAAATAACAGGGATAAATTTAAATGTAAAATTCATTCCAAAAAATATAACTTCTAAACTTCCTGCATCCGATTCAAACTTGGAAGAAGAAAAAACAGAAGCAATAGCAAAGGAAACTCCCTCTGTACAAACAGAGACTCAACCCGAAAATACTTACACTTCAATACTGAACAACTTAATCTCAGAAAGTGAAAAAGAAAGTAAAATCAAAGAGGATTCATCATCAGCTTATTCATATTCATCTGATGAAAAACCCGTAAAAAAGCACCTATTGCTTGATGAAAATTTCACGTTCGAAACTTTTGTTCCCGGTGAAAACTCAAATTTCGCTTATAACGTATCTATCGGTGTCGCAAAGGAACCAGGGAAAAAATTTAACCCACTGTTAATTTACGGAGGTTCAGGCCTTGGAAAAACCCACCTTATGCAATCTATAGGAAACTATATTTACAAGCAAAAAGAAGGTAATGTAAAAATAGCCTGTCTGAGTGCAGAAAATTTTACAAACGAATTTTTTAAATCACTTTCCGACAAAAAGACGGATCAGTTCAAAAACAAATTCCGCAAGCTGGATGTATTGCTTCTTGATGACATCCATTTTCTTATTGACAAAAAAGGAACACAGGAAGAACTTTTTCACACTTTCGAAGCCCTTCACCAAAAAAAAGCACAGATGGTCTTTACCTGCGACCGTCCCATGGAAGAGATAAAGGGTATAGAAGAAAGACTCAAGACCCGCTTTACCATGGGAATTTGCATAGACATTACTCCTCCCAACTATGAAACAAGAAAGGCCATTCTTCAAAAGAAACTTGAATTGATGGGAAAATCAATCCCAGAAGATGTTCTTGACTACATAGCAAAAAACGTACAGACAAACGTCCGCGACCTTGAAAAAAGCCTGAACAAGATAATCGGTTATGCAGAATACCAGCCTGACCAGAAAGTTACCATAGAGATTGCCCGCAAGGAACTCAAAGACACATTCAGCCAGCCTTCAAACGGATTCATCAATATAGAAACCATTCAAAAGGTTGTAGCCGACCACTACAATATTTCCCTGAGCGACATAAAGAGCAAAAAACGCAACAAAAAATTTGTAATACCCCGCCAAATAGCCATTTACATAGCAAGAAACCTTCTTGACTATTCTTACCCGGAGCTTGGAAACGAATTTGGAGGACGAGACCATACGACTATACTGCACAGCTACGAAAAGATGGAAGAGCAGCTTAGAACCGACTCATCCTTTAGCCAGACCATAGAAATTCTTATACGGGAGATAAAAGAGTATAGAAAATAAGTTAACAATATGTTACAATCTTGTGAAAAAGCTTGGTAAATCTGAAAAAGCATAGGAAAAGTGCAAACCCTGTGAATTCAAAATGAATACTTATGCACTTTATAAGTCTTTTGAAAGCAAAAAGATACAATACTTTTCCAGAAATTCACAGCTCTTATTATTACTATTACTAAATTTATATAAATTCATAAATTTAGTATGAATGTGCATAAAAATTCATTTATTCCTAAAAAACGTGAATTTTTATGCATTTGAAAAAATTTAGTGCGAATATTTAAAAAATAGAATATAATCTTTTTAAGATGAATTCTTTAGGAGATAAAAATGAAGTTTATTTTTGATAAGGAATCGATGATAAAGGAAATTTCCATTGCCCAGGAAATAATTTCTACTAAAAACGCAGGTTCCATTCTTTCGAATGTGATGATCTCCGCATCAAACAATACGCTTACCATAAAAGCAACAGACATAAAGGTTAACTATGAAACACAGATTCCTGTTCAAATAACGGAAGAAGGAATAACGACTGTTTACTGTGACAAATTCATGGGAATCTTGAATTCCTTGCCGGAAGGAGAAATTGAATTTGACCAGTCTAGTGATGAATCTGGAGTTGACGTAAGGATCAAGCCTGTTGGAAAAAAGATTAAATTCCAGATGAAGAGCATGTCACAGGATAAATTCCCTGAATTTGATTCTGCAGACAATGTTCCATATTTTGAAATTCCGTCAAAAGACCTAAAAGAAATGATTGAGCAGACTTCCTTTGCGGTAAGTGAAGACGAGACTCGCTACTTTATGAACGGTGTTTATTTTGAAAAGAAGGGAGACAATCTTAATCTTGTTGCAACAGATGGACGCCGCCTAAGCTTTGCTTCAAAGAATCTTCTTGCCGGAATAAATGAATTCCCTGCAGCAATAGTTCATCCGAAAATTCTTAACATAATTCTTAAGCATGCTCCTGATGAAGGAAACATTTCTGTAGCCGTAGTGGACAAAATGATTTTCTTCCGCTTTGGAAACTATAAATTTGGTTCAGTGCTTCTTGAAGGAACTTTCCCCAACTACGAGCGCGTAATTCCTGAAAACCAGGCACATGCACTTATGGTAAGCAAGCCTGATCTTGTGAATGCACTTAAGCGCGTGGCACTTATGGTAGACAAAAAGGCTGGCCGTCTTTACTTTAACATCAGCAACGGAATATTGAAGATTGTTTCACAGCAGTCAGATATGGGTAGTGCTGATGAGGAAATTGCATGTGAGTACGCGGGAGAATCATACACGATTGCCCTTAACTACCGCTATGTGGAAGAACCCTTGCGCGGAATAGATTCAGAAAAAATAGCATTTGAATTTACAGAAGAGATGAAAGCTGTTACGATGCGCCCTGAACCTGCTTCTGATTACTTCCACATCATCATGCCGATGCAGAAAGAGTAGTGCCATTTTTAACACTGTCTGTTGCCAATTATAGAAACCTCAGCAATGAAACGATTGATTTGCTTGCAAAAGAAATTTTCTTTACCGGCGAAAACGGTCAGGGAAAAAGCAATCTTTTGGAAGCTCTTTACTATTCAGCTTACGGCTCTTCATTTAGAACACGGAATGATTCTGAGATTGCAAGAAAAGGTGAATCTGATTTTAGCATAAGAAGCTTGTTCCGTGAAGAAAATGGGACTTCCCACACGACGGCAATTTTTTTTGAGAAGGGTCAGAAGAAGATAGAAAAAGACGGCAAAATTCTGCATGACAGAAAGGAGCTTGTAAATACAATTCCCTGTGTTCTTTACAATCATGATGATTTGGATTTTGCCG
>DFJV01000128.1:0-11344 GCA_002373205.1 Treponema sp. UBA3662 | reverse complement strand
CGCAACCTGTGCCTTAAGGAACAAAAGTACCAGCTTCTGGAAACTTATGACGTTCAGCTTGCATTTAACGGACTTGAGATTCAGAAAAAAAGAAAGAACGCAATTTTCCAGTTCAACCAAATTTTTGGAAATCTTTACGAACAGGTTACTGGAATTGACGGAGTTGGAATAAAATACATTCCCACTTGGAACAAAAAATCTGGTGACGAAAAGCCTGTTACCATTGAAACTTTTTCTACATATACGGATTCATCGCTTCCTGAAATTGATGAAGTTCAGGATTTCATGCGTTCAAAAAGAGATGTGGAAAAGGCTTTGGGAACAACTGTTACTGGACCTCACCGGGACAGAATTGTTTTTGTTCGCAACAAGGAATCATTCGTACCTACGGCATCTACTGGACAGAGGCGCCTTATCGCATTAGTTTTAAGAACTGCGCAGGCTGTTTTTTACACCAGGGTAGCCGGAAAAAAACCGGTGCTCCTTATGGATGACGTTCTGCTTGAACTTGATCCTGAAAAAAGAAAAAGGCTTACTACCCTTCTTCCTGAATACGATCAGCTTTTCTGCACATTCTTGCCTGGTGAACCTTATGAAAATTACCGCAAGGAAAATACGAGGATTTACAAAATAAATTCCGGGGGTTGGGAAGAGACAAAATGAACGAAGAAGAAATACAGTCTTTTGGTGACATAGTAAATCTAACTTTTAAAAACATAAACAAGGATAAATATGAAAATTCCAATAGCCTTATAAGCTTGTGGGAAAAAGTTCTTTTAAGGATAAGGTCTGGAACCAATCCAAACGAAGGTCGTAATCTTGCAACCCATAGCCGTGTGGTTGACTTTAAGAACGGAATTATTCTTGTGGAGGCGGATCATCCCGGATGGATTGAACTTTTGCAGCTGCACAAGAAATACATAATCAACGGGCTTAACATGGAAAATAGGGCTGTAAAAGTTGAATCACTGGCATTTAAGCTTAAGGGAAAAGAAGGAAATCTTTTTGACCCCAAGGAACACGAGTATTCTCCTGAGCAAGTTAGGAGCGAAATTCAGAAAAGAGTCGAAGAAGAGGAAAAACAATTAAATAATCTTAAACTAAATAAGGAAAAAGTGACTCAAAACAAGGAACTTCCCCCAGAATTGGCATCGATTTTTGAAGATTTAAGAAAAAATATGTTGACCAACTCTTGAAAATAATGCTATTATAGCCAACACTAAAGTTGGGAAAATAATTTTATTATATAGGAGTCGTTCATTATGTTACGTACATATCAACCAAGCAAAGTGAAGCGCAATAGAAAATTTGGTTTCCGCGCACGCATGGCAACACGTGGTGGCCGTGCAGTTTTGTCACGCAGAAGAGCAAAGGGTCGCCATAAGCTTACAGTTTCTGATGAAAAGAAGCCGTACAAGGGTGGCGGAAAGTGCTTTACAAAGTACTGGTAATTCTTTAGCTTAGGGATGGAAAAGGATTCTCTTAAAACGGGACGTTTTACTAGAAGAGAACACATAAAATGTCCCGATGACATCCGGAAACTTTTTAAAACAGGGAAGAAGGTAAGTGTTTCTGGCGCAAAGCTTTTTTTTACGGCTAACGGCCAGGAAATAAACAGAATAGGCTTTCCCCTTCCCCGCGGGTATGGTAATGCAGTGCAAAGAAATGCATCCAAACGCTACAGCCGCGAAACATACCGATTCTTTAAGTCACACCTGAACACAGGCTTTGATATGCTCTTTCTTGTATACCCAGAAGCCTCCAATAATTCGTTCCACTCGCGGTGTAAAATTTTTAAGATACTATGTCAAAAGGCTGGTTTATTAAAGGAATAAGAGGCTTTTTTGTAAAAGCTTTATGTCTTTTGATACGCTTTTATCAAGTTTTTATCTCACCCCTATTTCCTGCATGCTGCAGGTTTACGCCTACGTGTTCTCAGTATTCATTAGAAGCGATTAAAAAGTATGGCCCCATAAAAGGGCTGTATCTTGCCGTAAAAAGGATACTCAGGTGCAATCCCTATAGCAAAGGTGGATATGATCCTGTTCCTTAGTGCGGCATCTTACGACAAGGAAAAGATTCATGGACAAAAATACCGTCTGGGCCTTAATTCTCTCTCTCTTAGTCATGGTGGGTGCATTTTTTGTAAACATAAAGTTTATAAAACCCCGCCAGGATGCGGCAAGGCAGCAACAGCAGATTGAACTGGCTCAAAAAGAAGCAGAACAGAAAAAGAAGGTGGAGGAAGCAAACAAACAGGTTTCTACCCTTCCATCAGAAAATAAGGAAGAGACAATCACTCCTGCATCAGAAACAGATCTTACCATTACAACGGACAAAGTAAAGGTTTTGTTCTCCCAGAAAGGTGGCGACATTGTAAGCTACCAGCTGCTTGAGCACTTTGACAAGGATACCGGCAAAGGTGTCCAGATGGCGGACAACATTTCTGAATTCAACAGGGCCTTTGCTCTTTCGTTTGGAGATTCTTCTGGAGTTATGTTGAACGAGATGTTCAATGTAAAAAAGGAAGGGCCAAACGACATAGGTTTTTACAGAACCTATGACATAAAAGATTCCTCTGGGGTTTCCCACAAGTATCTTATTGGAAAGCACTATTCATTTAAGGAAAATGAGTATGTGTTCAAATTTGATGTTACGGTAAAGCCTCTTGACGGAGCAAGGGAACTTGATGTTAACGGAGCGGCATACACAATCCGCACTTCTCCGCAGATAGGTCCCCACTTTGACCGCAAGAAGAACCGCAACGAGGTAAGGGAAATTCTCGAATTCTACAATAACAAGCGTTTTAGCAAGGACATTCAGGGAAAGACCTATGACAGGCCTTTTGAATGGGCCGGTGTTGGTGGAAAATATTTTGCAATCCTTATAAAGCCCCAGAATGTGGAAAACATATCATCCGTAGTAAAAACATCCGCTGCAGTGGAAAACGGTTACGGTAACTCTCAGATTTTCCTTACACGCCTTCCCTTGAAGAATGGAATTTCTACAGATGAATTTTATGTTTACATTGGACCAAGAAGCGAAAATGAGCTTATAAAATACAATCTGGCGGATAAGAACAAGTGGGGCATCCTTAACGCAAAATTCAATCAGGCTCTTAAGACAACCGGTGTATTCTCCCTTGTTGAGATGCTTTTGAAATGGGCTCTGGAAAAAATCCATATCTTTATACACAACTGGGGACTTGCAATTATTGCCCTTACGGTAATACTTAAGATAATCCTTTTCCCGCTTAGCAAAAAGAGTGCGATGGGTACCCTTAAGATGCAGGAAATCCAGCCAAAGATGCAGGCTATCCAGGCAAAATACAGGGACAATCCCCAGAAGCTTAACGAAGAAACGGCAAAACTCTACAAGGAATCAGGATACAATCCGGTAAGCGGATGTCTTCCTATGATTTTGCAGATGTTCATATTGTTTGCGCTTTACAATGTGTTCAACAACTACTTTGAATTCCGCGGTGCAAGCTTTATTAAGGGTTGGATAGACGACTTGTCTGAAGGCGAATACATTTGGTCTTGGAAAAGGGAAATTCCTTTGCTTTCTAGCTTCTCCCAGAACAAATTGAGGCTTTTGCCTATTATCTATACTTTGTCCCAGCTTGTTACCGGAAAAATTACCCAGTACGGCGGAGCAGGTACGGCTCAGAGCCAGTCACAGATGAAGTTTATGATGTACGGTATGCCAATTTTGTTCTTCTTTATATTGTATAATGTACCGAGCGGACTTTTGATTTACTGGATTGTAAGCAACGTCCTGCAGATGGTGCAGCAGCTTCTTATAAATAGCTACATGAAGAAAAAGCGTTTGGAATTGGTTACAGACAAACCTGTTCTGGATAAAAACACACTGAAATTCAAGGGCGGAAAGAAAAAGACCCGCTAAGGAGTACGAGATATGATTTACGAATATGAAGGAAAGAATGAAAAGGAAGCTATAGAAAAGGCTGCCCAGGAACTTGGACTTGAAAAGGATCAGTTTGACGTTGAGATTCTTGAGTCCCAGAAAAAGACTCTGTTCAAGAACGGATATGTAAAAATCCGCGTACACACTGTTGACTCACAGGAATATGTTCACCCTGAGTTTGACGGAAAGGTACCGAATGCCACTGCCCGCGCACAGAATCCCAATCTTGTGGCAAACCCAATGCCCCAGGACGAATTTGAACAGAAGCTCGTTGACTTTGTAACTGTAATGATTCAGAACATGGGCTACGAGGTTACAGTTGAGGTTATGTTCCGCGAGGAAAAGAAGATTGGAATTAAGCTTACAAGCGCCAGCTCTTCAATACTTATTGGCCGCAAGGGAAAGAACCTTGACGCAATGCAGCTTTTGGCAAACGTATACGCAGGCCACCTTGGAAAGGAAGACGTACGCGTAATCCTTGACAGCGAAAACTACAGAATCCGCCGCGAGGAAAGCCTTGTTCGCCTTGCCTATGTTACGGCAGACAAGGTTCGCCTTAACAGGACTTCAATGCTCTTGGAGCCGATGAATCCGTTTGAGCGCCGCTTGATCCACACAACTTTAAATGATATCCCGGATATTGAAACCAAAAGCGAGGGAGATGGTTTATATAAGCAGGTACGTGTTATTTACAAAGGCGTACGCTGATTTTATAAACAAAGGAGTTGTGCCATGAAATTTTGCCGTGCAACCGTTACTTTTATTCTGTCGCTTTTTTGCGCATCAGGACTTTTTGCTTACAACGCTTCCGATTTGGTTAGCGCAAGTACTTATGCAAAGCTTCAAAAGGATGGTGTGGTCCAGGTTTCCCATTACAAGGAAAAAGGTGCCAAACTGTCACTTGTACCCAATACGCCTGCCGCAAAGGAAGCCTACAAAATGTGGACTTCTGATGAAGAACCGGTGTTTTTAGGTGAACATCTGTACCTTATTCCAAAGTCAAAGCTGAATGCATCAAATCCTGAATCTGTAACCATTGACGCGGCATCCAAGATTGTACGCTCGGTAAGCAAGATGCAGGGTATGACTTATTACTCTCACCGCTCAAAGAAGGTAAAAACTTTGTATGAGTCGGCATACTGCATTAAGGGACCAAAAGACCGTACACGCGTAGCAGACAATACGGAAGGTAATGCAAACGGCAAGGTTTTGTATGCCATGCTTGATGACGCATCGTTTGGAAAAACAAATTACCGCATGGAATATACCCAGAATGCTCAGGAAGTTGCCCTTCATTTTATAAATGAGACGGGGCTTTCCGTTATGGGAATAAGTGCCGTGTCCAAGAACAACATGCACATAAAGCTGGTTATTACTGACTGTGGAGACAGCGTTATGGTTTACATGGCTGTTATGGCTAAGTTCCCGGGAATAAAGATGCTGGAGCAGACTATGAACGAGTCTTTTATTGCCCGCCTTGATTCAATCTATACTTGGTTCTGCAAGCAGTTTTAGGGTACAGGTCTTTTAGAAAAACGTTGGTTTGAGAGGTAGAAAATGAAAAGAATGTTTTCAATAAAAAAATTTGTGAGCGCAATGCTTTTTAGCTGTGTGCTTTTGTCTGTTGGAGGATGTAAACCCATGGAAAAGTCTGTTAAGGCTATTGAAGGAAAAGAAGGTATTTTTGCGGTAATCAGCACTGCAAAAGGTGACATTGTGCTTGAGCTTTTTTACAAGCAGACCCCGCTTACGGTAACAAACTTTGTTGGTCTTGCGGAAGGCACACTTTCTGCAGCAAACGGAAAGCCTTTTTATGACGGCTTGAAATTCCACCGCGTAATTAGCCGTGCTAACGGAGACAGCCAGGACTTTATGATTCAGGGTGGAGACCCACGCGGAAACGGTACAGGCGGCCCCGGCTACAAGTTCTCTGATGAATTTGTTGATTCACTTAAGTTTACGGAGCCTGGACTCTTGGCAATGGCAAATTCCGGCCCTGCAACAAACGGAAGCCAGTTCTTTGTTACTATTGTACCGACTGAATGGCTTAACGGACACCATACAATCTTTGGAAAGGTTGTGGATGCGGAAAGCCTTAAGGTTGTGAACAAGATTAAGCAGAACGACGTTATGACAAGCGTAAGAATCTACCGCCAGGGTGCAGAAGCAGAAAAGTTTACTGCTACACAGGCTGATTTTGACCGCCTTGAAGTTCAGGCAAAGAAAAATGCCCTTGCAGCCAAGGAAAAGGCAAATGCGGCAAAGATAGCGGCTGTAGAAAAGGCCTTCCCCGGATTCAACAAGGATGAAAACGGCATCTATTGGAAGACAACAAAAGCCGGTTCCGGTGAAAAATGCGGAAGGGGTAAATCTGTAACCACAGAATATAAGGGATACCTTGTAGACGGAACCCTGTTTGACGGTTCAGAAAAGTTTGTTCCGGGTTCACATGAGGCTCTTAACTTTACGACTGCCGGCGGACAGATGATTCCAGGATTTGATGTTATGGTTCAGGATATGAAGAAAGGCGAAGTTCGTACAATCGTAATTCCTTCCGACATGGCATACGGCGACCGCGGTATTCCCCAGGCTGGAATTGAAGGCGGTGCTTACATAGCATTCGACATTGAGCTTGTGGAAGTAAGATAGTCTTAGCAGGCTACAGCAAAGCAACCTACGCCCGATTGTAGGGGCGGGTTGCCTGCAACCCGTTGCCGCAGGCAATGGAGCGGGGAGGGACCCGCGGAACCCCGGAAAGCGGGGAATACAGATAAAGCTGACCGGCCACGTAGTGCCGGGCACAGTAAAAGTTGGCATGCCGTCCAAGATAAAAAAAAGTCAAAACATAAGATTACTCACCTTTTTTGCATCACTTTGCCTATACCTTTCTGCCATTGAATACGCAATTCCAAAACCCCTACCCTTTTTGCGGCTAGGACTTGCAAACCTTCCAATTTTGCTTGGGCTTGAAGTTTTTCCCGTTGCCACAGTTTTATTGCTTACGCTTTTGAAAATTCTTTTGCAGGCATTTATAAGCGGTACATTTTTTAGCTACGTTTTTGTTTTTAGCCTTGCGGGTACACTTGCGTCGAGTTTGGCCATGATTTTTGTGTATAAAATCTGTACCCTTCCAGCTAGAATGTATGGAAAGTCCTTTGGAATTGTTTCCTTTGCCGGAATTTCCGCTGCCGGGGCCTTTGCAAACAACTTAGCCCAGATTGCCTGCGCCCGCTACCTTTTGTTTGGGGAAAATACAAAATACATTGCACCCCTTCTGCTGGTCTTTGGGCTGGTAACTGGGATTCTTCTGGGGCTTTTTTGCAACGCATTTGCTTCTAATTCGCAGTGGTATAAAAATTGCTGCCTTGTCTGTGGAAAAAGTGTTTTTGCTGGCGGGGAAAGCTTTGAGGAAAACAAAAAGTTGCACAGTTTTTCCACAGGGGAGAATGCGGAAAAAGCTGCCTGTGGAAAAAAAGAGGCCTTTGCTCTTTTTAAATTTGCCTTTTGCATGCTTAGCTTTGCCCTTTTTATTCAGATAAAGAATCTGTACCTTCTTTGGGGTACAGTTTTATTTTTCTTTGTGCTTGATGAAATTATAAAGAAAGGAAGGGTTAAACTGTTACCTTCCATTATAATTGTGCTGTCTGTCACCTTTTTTGCCCTGCTGACACCGGTTGGCAAAGTTTTGTTCAGGATTGGCAGCTGGAAAATTACACAGACATCCCTGGAAATGGGCCTGCACAGGAGCGGATTTCTTGTTGGCATGGTTTTTATTTCGCAGTGCGCGGTGGATAAGAATTTGAGGCTGCCGGGAAAAGCTGGAGCTTTTGTGGCGGGAGTGTTCTACTATTTTGACCTGCTTGTTAGCGAGAAGATAAAATTCAGCAGGAAAGACGTTGTAAAATACATAGACGAAAGGCTTCTTAAAATTTGCGCTGGTGGTGTTGAATGAATTTTTATCCAGAAGAAATAAAATCGCTTCCAATATATTCCCATCTTGATGAACTTTGCGGAGTGCTTAAAAAGTCCCAGTCACATTTTATGGTGCTAACAGCCCAGACTGGTGCTGGAAAGTCTACTGCAGTTCCCCTTGCTTTGCTAAAGAATTTTGGCGGCGGAATTTTGATGCTGGAACCGCGTCGTCTTGCCGTTTTGAACATTGCAAACCGCGTGTCTTCTTTGCTTGGAGAGGAAGCAGGAAAAACATGCGGTTACGTGATGCGCATGGAAAAATGTATTTCTGATGCAACAAGGTTTACCGTTCTTACGGAGGCTGTGCTTACCAGACGTTTGCAAAAAGACCCTGCTCTGGAAGGAATATCTGTTGTTGTAATAGATGAGTTTCATGAGCGGTCTGTTCATGCGGATTTGGCTCTTGCCTTTTTAAAAGAAGCCATGATGCTGCGCGATGATTTGTATGTTGTGGTCATGTCTGCTACAATAGAAACCAAGCGTTTAAGTGAATATTTGGGTACAGATTCAGCTACAGGAAATGGAATGGGGACACTTGTGCCCTGCCCTGTTTTTTCTGTTGAAGGACGCACTTTTCCTGTTCAGATTGAATATGATGAAAAATCTTCTGTTTCTCAGGCTGTATTTAATGAGCTTTACAAAAAGCCTGATGATTTGGGGGTAAACAGGGGTGCAATTCTTGTTTTTTTGCCGGGATTAAGGGAAATTCGCCAGGTAAAGGAAGAACTGGAGCTTGGCGGAGCTTTGGATTATGCGGATATTTTGCTTTTGCATAGTTCTGTACCCTTTGCAGAGCAGAAAAAGGTGCTATCTGTACCCAAATCTGTACCCAAAAGCAGTGACAGGCGGCGGGTGATATTAAGTTCTGCAATAGCCGAAACATCTGTTACCGTTCCTGATGTTACCGTAGTCATAGACAGTGGCTATATGCGCTTTTCTTCTTTTAACAGGACTGCCGGAATGCCTGCCTTGGTAACGCAAAGGGAAAGCCTTTTTAATGCAGCTCAGCGTACAGGCCGGGCTGGTCGTGTTCAAGAGGGAAGATGCGTGCGGCTTTGGAACAAGGATGATGTGCTTGCCCTTTCCAACCCCCCGGAAATTCTTCGTACAGACCTGACTTCTCTTGTACTTGAGTGCGCAGAATGGGGTGCTTTGCTGCCGGAAAGCCTTTCCTGGCTTGATGAGCCTCCAATAAATTCTTGGCAAACAGCAAAATCCTTGCTAAAAGACTTGAATTGTCTGGATGAGAATTCCATAACGCCTCTTGGCAAAGCGGCACTTCTGATGGGCTGCCATCCTCGTCTTGCCTGTGTTGCCCTAAGCGGTGCTATCTTTGGTAACATTGACTTATCCACAGAACTTGCCTCAAAATACGACAAGTCTGTAAGTGGCAATCCAGAACTTGCCAAGAAATCAGCCTTGGAGCTCAAAAAAAGGGTACAGAAATGCAGGGAAATCTACAACTTTTCATCTTGTTTTCCACAGAAATTTTCAGGTTTTTCCACAAGTTGTGCACTTCTCTGTGGATTTCCAGACAGAATTGCCCTGCTAGAAGATGACGCTACAGGTTTGTATCATTTTCCTTCGGGAAGGATGGCCCTGCTGCCAAAAGAAACCCACAGGCCCTACCCCAAGTTCATAATTGCGCCAGAAGCAGATGCCGGGGAAAAAACAGGCAGAATATATTCATTTGAAGCCCTGCCGGAAAAAATAGCGGAGGAATATCTTGCGGCCAAGGCAAAGGTTTATACCCTTGTTGAATTTGAAAAGGGCGGTCAAAGGCTACGCAAAAGAGAATACACTTCATACGGAAAAATTGTCCTAAAAGAAAGGGATCTGAACCTTGAGCCTGGCGATTACACAGAAGCCGTAATAAATCAGGTTAAAAAAGAAGGAATTGAATGGCTTCCAGTTGGTAAGTCGGCAAAAAATCTTCTTTTACGGGTACAGTTTTACTTTGAAAACTTAAACGACTCTGATAAATCTGCATCAGATGGTGACAGTTTGCACCAAAAATTCAACTCGCTGGCGGAAAATGCGGATGAATGGCTTAGACCTTTCTTGGGTGGAGTGGAAAAGTCTGTGCCTGAGCAGAAGGTTTACGATGCCCTTTACTGGTACTTGGACGGAGACAAGGTGAATGCCTCTGTTCCCCAGGAAATTAGGCTTGCCAATGGTAGGCGGCTAAAGATTCAGTACGAGGCTCAAAACGGAAAAATTATACCGCTTGCAGAAATCATTATCCAGCAGATTTTTGGCTGCTTTGAAACTCCCCGCGTGATGGGGCTGCCCGTGCTTTTAAAGCTGCTCTCCCCTGCCCGCCGTCCACTGCAAATTACTAGCGACCTTGCGAACTTTTGGAAGGAGACCTGGCCTCAGATTTGTTCGGAGATGAAGGGACGCTATCCAAAGCACAACTGGGATTACCGCGTTGCAAGTGATTGAGTTTTTTCTTATTTTTTGGACGGTATGCCCTTTTTATCTTTTATTTGAATTAAAGAACTGCCAGCTTTGTATGCAATCCCCGCTTTTCGGGGTTCCGGCTTTCGCCTCCATTGCTTCGCAACGGCTACGCCGCCCCTACAATCGGGCGTAGGTTGCTTGTGCTTTTTTCCCAACTAAGCAAGAATAAAAAATTTAAAATGAATTTGGAAACATTTTGTTGAAACCTGTAAAAACATCTGTTATAATTTAGTATATATTTTAAAAGGGAAACCAAAAGAGGCACGTATGAAAAAGAGTTTGAAAGCTGTGATTTCTTGCGGAGTGGCAATTACGACAATTCTGTCGTCTTGCGCAACAACAGACAAAGGTTCGGAGGAGTCTAAACCCCAAACTCCTGGAAAAAGAATCATACGCACTGTAACTACAGAACAGAAAGTGACCAAAGTCCAAAAAGATGGTCAAAAAGATAATAAGACTGCAACTGCAAAAGCTGGTGCATCCAAAAACACGGTAACTGCAAAAACCAATAAACAGACCGCAACCACAACAACTTCTACAGGAAAGAATGTTAAACAGAATTCTTCCACTGTTTCAAAGCCGTCTACAGATCAGCCAACCGCTGCCGAGATAGCCGCAAAGAGACAGGCCGCAGAAGCTATTGCCGCTCAGAAGAAAGCTGAACAGGAAGCAGCAGAAAAACAGAAGGCCATTCAGGAAGCTGCCGCCAAGCGTAAGGCTGCCCAGGCAGAAGCAGAAAAGAAGCGCGCAGAAGAAGTAGCTGCCGCAAGAAAGAAGGCTGCCGAAGAAAAAGCCGCCCAGCAGAAAGCCGCAGAAGAAGCCGCTGCAAAGCGCAGGGCAGAACAGCAGGCCGCTCAGGAAGAAGCTGCCAAGAAACGCGCAGAACAGCAAGCCGCTGCTAAAAAAGCTGCCGAAGAAAGAGCCGCAAAGCAGAAAGCTGCCCAGGAAGAAGCCGCCAAAAAGCGTGCAGAACAGCAAGCCG
>DFJV01000170.1 GCA_002373205.1 Treponema sp. UBA3662 | reverse complement strand
CCGAGCTGGTTTTCCCCCTCCAAGACCCGGGGTCCAAGGGCCCTCCCTTGCTCCCCCTCCCTTGACAAAGATGATTGGGGTAGGTACATTTACAGAGTATTTTTAAAAAGTATTCGGAGAAAGCAAAATGAAAAAGTTACTCGCGTTCGCACTTGCGCTTACCATGGCAACAAGCGCCTGCCTTTCCGCACAAGCCGTAAAAAAGACAAAATCAAAATCGGCCGCAAGACCAAAAGCCAAAAAACCGGACACGGTCCTCTTTTACGGATGCACAACCGGAGCCATTGAAGACTTATATTTCATTCAAAAAGACACAAGCCTTGCCCCCTCGTACTTCAAATGCAGCTGGGGTGACCACTATTGCGGAGAAGCTATAAGCGGTGGCACATACAAATGCACCTTCTCCAGTCTCAAACTAAACGACACAATTTATGTTGGGCAATACGGCCTTGCCATCCCAAATGACTTTGACTTTGTCCTGCCAAAAGCAAAAAACAGAATTGTCTATATAGGATATAAAACTTGCAGCGGCAAAAAAGTTGACGTTCACTATCTTGATGATAACGGATGGTACAAAAACGACAGCCCGGAAGAAAAAGAGAAGACCATAAAAAAGATGGAACTCAAGGCCCGCAAAAAAGCAGTAAATTCAATGCTCATAGAATTTACCGGAACAAAATGGGAACCCCTCTTAAAAAAGGAACTTGAAAAAGTAGAAGATTTGCAAAAGCAGCTAAAGAACAGCAACTAATAGGAGAAGAGGAATATGAAAAAGTTTTTGCTGGCGCTATCACTCTGCATGGCAGCCCTTGCCGCAAGCGCAAAAGACGTTGATGCCGTAGTCAAGATTACAATCAATGCCCCCGGCGGATGGAAATTCTTAAAAAAGACATTTAAGGTAGAAAACGACGTAAAACCAAGAATGACCGAAAGCTACAAAACCACAAAAGAATTTTTTGGTGCTTTTGAACCCGGAACCTTTTTTATACAGGAACGCGAATGCCAGGTAGAAGATTCCATTGAATACACAACAACCCCAACCTGCTACTATTATCCAACCGAAGCACCGGAAGCATTCTACTACATTCCAAGCCTTGCCCGCTGCATAGTTCCAAAAGACACAAAATATGCCTACGCAGGCTCATGGATAATCACCATAGACCCGGCAACCCTAGACATCTCCAAGATAGAACTTATAGATGAATACGACCAGGCAAAGGAATGGTTTGCAAAAAAGTACGGCACAAAAAAGCAGCTTGTGCGCGCACAGATTGTTCCATTCGAAGACAACACAAAAAAGGAAAAGTAGCAGGCTAGACCGAACGTGTCATTATCGGGTGGTTGGTGAGCCTGTCGAACCACGGTTGGTGAGCTTGTCGAACCACGACCCGAACGTGTCATTATCGGACTAACCGAGCATGTCATTATCGGGTGGTTGGTGAGCTTGTCGAACCACGACCCGATAATCTGCTAAACACAAAACCGAACCTAGTACAACGAATAATAATAGACTGTCACCCTGAACTTGATTCAGGGTCTGTCCAATATTCTTTGTACTAGTAAAAAAATATATGGAGGAAGTAAATGAAAAAGTTACTAACATTCGTACTTGCGCTTAGCATGGTAGCAAGTACCTGTCTTTACGCACAAGCCGTAAAAAAGAACAAACCAAAAGCAGATGAGCCTGAAACGCTTCTGGTTTATGGATGCTCACCATGGGAAGTTGAGTATATTAGTTTTATTCAAACAGACACAAAGCTCGCACCTTCGTTTATCAGATACGATGATAAAGAGTATTACTACGGCGAAGCTGTAAGCGGTGGTTCTTACAAATGCACACTCTCGAGAGTCTTCAACTACGATAACAATACACACTATTATAACCACTGCGGTCTTGGGCTCCCGACCGAATTTGACTTTGTTCTTCCAAAAGAAAAAGGCAAAATTATCTATCTTGGATTTAAAAATTATGATGGCGCTGAAGCGACCGAAGAAATATATAAAGATGCCTTATTGAAAAGAAATAAAAGCCCAGAAAAAAAGGCGAAGCTATTAAAAGAAGACGAGTTAGCGTCGCGTGGAAGAGCAGTATACTCAATGCTCCGTAAATATCGAAAAACGAAATGGGAACCGCTTTTAAAGGAAGAGCTTGAAAAAATAGAAAACTTACAGAAAAAATTAAAAAAAGGTGAAGACCTAGGAGACGAGGAATAATGAAAAAGTTTTTAATTATACTGTCACTCTGCATGGCAGCACTTACTGCAAGCGCAAAAGGCATAGATGCCGTAGTTAAGATTACAATCAACGCACCCGGTGGCTGGGACTTCTTAAAAAAGACCTTCAACGAAAAACAAGATGTTAAACCAAAAATGACCGACGAACTTTACGCCAAATATGAACCAGGAGAGTTTTTTAAACAGTGGCGCGAGGGCGAAGTAAAAGATTCCCTTGTATATTCAACAACGCCAACTTGCTACTATTACCCCATAGAAAACAAGGATGCGTACTATCTTATTCCAAGCCTTGCCCAGTTAATAGTCCCCAAGGACACAAAGTATGCCTACGCAGGTTCATGGGTAATCAACATAGACCCGGAAACCCTTCGCATCTCCAGCATAGAGCTTGTAGATGAATACGACCAGGCAAAAGAATGGTTCGAAAAAAAGTACGGCACAAAAAAACAGCTTGTGCGCGCACAAATTGTTCAGTTTGACGAAGAAGAAAAAAAAGAAAAGTAGCAGACCAAACATGTCATTATCGGGCGGTTGGTGAGCCTGTCGAACCATGACCCGATAATCTGCTAAAACCCAAAACTAAACCTAGCATAAAAAAAATATATGGAGGAAGTGAATGAAAAAATTACTCACATTTGCACTTACGCTTAGCATAGCAGCAAGCACCCTTTCCTTTGCGGAAAACCTTAAGGAAAAAGTTTGCGTTGTCCGCGAACAGTTTTCCGACAGCTCAAAAAAATGGATTAAAAAGAATGCTGAATACCTAAGGCAGCAGGGCTTTTCAAAAGAATCAAAGTTCATGGAAAAAATAGACGGCAACACCTTTGGTTCAGGCTTTGTCTATGTTGCCCCGGACGGCACAAACTACATCGTAACAAACCGCCACGTTGTCTCTTCTTGCGAAAAGGCAAGCGTCCAGTTTGAGCAGGAAGACGGTTCCTACAAAACATACAACAACCTAAAGGTCCTTGCCTCCGACCGTGACTTGGACTTGGCCCTTCTTTCATTCCCCAAGGGAGAAAATCCTTTTGCAAGCGGAATGACTGTCTCTTCCCGCGCAGTAAGCGATGGTGAGGAAGTATGGAGCGCAGGATTCCCAGGCCTTGGTGCAGAACCGTCATGGCAGCTTGGCAAAGGCACGGTAACAAATGCAACCACCCGCATAAAGGCACTTGTAGACCCGGAAGTTTCAACCCTAATCCAGCATTCAGCCCCGGTAGATTCAGGCAATTCCGGCGGTCCCCTTCTCCGCAAAAATGCCAGCGGTTCCTACGAAGTTGTAGGCGTAAACACATGGAAGGTAAGCTTTAGGCAGTCAACAAACATTTCCATGCCTGTTTCAAGCCTCAAAAAATTCATAGAAAAAGCAACATCCGCTCCTGCCCCACAAAGCCTGGACAAGAGAATTTCTGCCTTTACAAAGGAACTCAAAGAAGATGAAGTTTCCTGCAGCAAAATAGAAAAATTCCTTTCCAAAAAATACGTGGGCAAATCCGGTGCCGAAACTTTTGCCTACGTAATGCGCAACTCAAGCACCGCAGACTACGCCTACACATCAGCATCATTCGCAGAATATCCACTTTCAGGTTTTTACGCTGCCCTTGCGGTAGACATAAAGAACACTCTTACAAAAGACGACTTTGCAAAGAACTGCAAGATTGTAAAGCCCCAGCAGCTGGACGATGGTTCCTATTCCGTAGAGCTTATAAACGGCAAAACAATCTACTACACGCTCTGGTCCCAGCAGGCAGAAGCAGAAGGCTCTTCATGGTGCATAGACAGCATTGGCGAAGGCAAGTATTCAGAAAGCGATGAACTAAAGGAAAAGCAGGCGGCAGAAGCAAAAAAGGCCAACAAAAATTCCAAGGACTCCAAAAAAGCGGATTCTAAAAAAAAAATCGCAAGCGAAAATGAATTCGACGGCGAGGTAGAGCTTAGTTCACCCAAAAAGAGTTTTTCATCAGACCTTGTCTTTGAGATGCCCTACGAAATCACAGTAAGCGGCGGTCTGATGAATGCTCCTTCGGACAAACTCAGCCCGGGCGCAAGGCTTACCTACAGCGTCATCAACTGGCTTTGCGTACTTGCACAGGTTGATTCAATAAAGACTGGCGATGACTCTAACCTTATGGCTTCAGGCGGATTAAAACTTAACGTTCCAATAAATTACAATTCCTTCTATATAATTCCCTACGCCCTTGCAGGTCTCAACATGGGACTCCTTAGCACAGACCTTGGGCTAGGTTACTTTGCAGGAGCAGGCCTTGAAGTAGGCTACCACTTTGAAGTCTTTGGCATCTTTGCCTTTGCGGAATTCACCAAGCAGAGCATCAAGACCCATTTTGACTGGGAAGACGAAACCATAGAAAAAACCCGCCCCTCAATCGGAATCGGCCTGTCTTTCTAAAAAAACATCCCCTGATTGGCCGCTCAGCCTGTAGAAGCGCCTTTCAGGGCCTATCCCGCCACAGCCAATATAGATACCAAACCAAATTATGCAAAGCAACTGGAAATCAGTTTTGGGTGCAGCAGAAGACACAAAACGGTAGCAAGTGCGTTACGCCGTGGATGTAAAAAAACATTTGTTAAAAAGAGGGG
>DFJV01000167.1 GCA_002373205.1 Treponema sp. UBA3662 | reverse complement strand
AAACTCGTCCGCAGTCAGCAAAAAAAGCTTCCTTCTTCTGGGCAAAGATGGAACTTAGAAAAATAAACAAGCCCAGCATCAAAAGTAAAGGCCGGGCACTCTTTCTTACAAAAACACTTTCACCATTTTTCATAAAACAAAGTTTACCACAATTATTTTTTTCACTCAACACAGAGACAAAGTTATGTAGAAGGTAAGTGAAATCCACAAGAAACTTAGCAACCATTAATCTAACTGCGTAAGCACTTCCATTCCCGGCTGAAAATGCGTCAAAAAAGCCGAGCGCGGATATAAGGTATCTGACTCGCTACGCTCGCACCGCGCAAATGCTTTTTTGCCGCGTTTTCAGCCTACATTCCAGTGCTTCCGCACACTGTTTTACTACATTGCATTCCATGTTCCTTGCACTTACCTTATGCAAGTTTTGGAAGAAGGGAAAAAATGATGCAAGATTCTTTTACATAACGATTATATGCCAAAATCTGATACCCATGTTTGTTATGCAAAGAAAAACCGCTACCAAGGAAAGATTTTTTATGCTATACTCAAAGCAAGGAGTTAAATGTGGCTATGAATGAAAACAGAATCAAGCGAAACGACCTACTTTCGCAAAAAGTTATCAAAGGCTTGGAATCTCGCGGCATGACGGGATATTACGTTCAGACAAAAGAAGAGGCGCTTTCACTTGCACTCTCAATGATTCCAGAAGGAGCAACAGTCTCAAAGGGCGGCTCAATGAGCGTAAAAGAAATAGGCCTTTCCGAAGCACTTGCCAAGGGAAACTACAAGTTTACAGACAGAGACAACAGGGGCCCTGATGCGGAAGACCCAAGAACAGCGGCACTTAAAGCTTACGATGCAGACGTATATCTTTGCAGTACAAACGCAATCACAGAAGACGGCATACTTGTAAACATAGACGGCAACGCAAACAGAGTATCTGCACTGGCATTCGGTCCAAAGAAAGTAATCCTCATTGTAGGAATGAACAAAATTGCCCCGGACGTAGACAGTGCACTAAAAAGGGCAAGAAACGAAGCGGCACCAATAAACACCCAGCGCTTTGGCCTCAGCACCCCCTGCTGCAAAACAGGCTCCTGCATGAACTGCAAAAACCCCGACACAATCTGCTGCCAGTTCCTGATTACCCGCTATTCAAGGCACCCCGGCCGCATACACGTAATCCTCGTAAACGAAGCCCTCGGTTTCTAAAAGAAGAACAAAAAATGGCAGGGCTTAAAACTACAGAAGTTTTTCGTATTCACAAACAGGAACCGGCTTACTGTAATAATAGCCCTGAATCGTCTCGCAGCCAAGGGATCGCAACCTTTCAACCTGGCTCTTACTCTCCGCCCCTTCTGCAAGACAATGAAAACGCAGGTCCTTTGCCATCATGATTATGTGCCGCAAAAGAGTAACGTCTTTTGAGTCCTCCGGCTTAGATTCAAGCCTGTCAACAAAACTCTTGTCTATCTTTAAAGTGTCAATCGGCATGTCGGCAAGCAGGGAAAGAGAAGAATATCCTGTTCCAAAGTCATCAATAGAAATGCTAAAACCCGCCTTCTTTAGCTTGTTCAAAAGGGCAAGCATATAATCCTTGTCTTCGTAGGTAGCACTCTCCGTAAGCTCAAAGTCCACAAGAGAATGTTCCACCCCGTATGAATCCACCACCCTGCAAAGGTATTCAAGAAGATTGGGATTTTCCAGCTGCTTTCTGGAAAGATTCACAGACACAGGCTTAACATTACGCCCTTCCTTCTTCCAACGGCAAAGGCATTCGCAAACCTTATGCAGAACAACGTCGTCCACCTTTCCAATAAGGCCAATGCGCTCAAAAAAAGGAATAAAACGGCTGGGCGGCAAAAACTGAACCCCCTTAAAGTTCCAGCGCACAAGAGCCTCCGCCCCCTTAAGATTTTCACTGGCAACATCATACTTGGGCTGCATGTAAACAAGAAATTCATCGTTTGCAATTGCGGTATCAAGGTATGCGCGTATTTGATCCGCCCAAAAAAGATCATCATACATCTTTTCTGTATAAAAAAGAATTTCGTTCTTATTGATTTTATTGCCAAGAGACTTTGCCAGCTTAGCCGCATCCGCAACGCGCTCATCCATAAGCATGGTGGCCCTCATGGGAACAACCCCGCAGCGGAAAAAAATCTGGTACTTGGAATCTTGGTCCAAGGGAGAAAGGCTTTCAAAAAGCTCAGCAAATTTGCGCCTTATCTCATCCTCCTCCATGTCCTTAAAAATAACTGCAAAATTGTCGTTGTCACACCTGGCACTCTCATAAATCCAGTCCTGTTCCTCAAGCGTCTTTGAAATCCTAACAAGATACTGGTTCGCAATAATGTGGCTAAAAAGCTCGTTTATCATGCGGAAACTTTTCACATCAAAAATGGCAAAGCAAAAGTCGTTAATCTCTGGCGAAACATGCTCAAACAAAAAGTGCCTTATGTATCTCCAGTTCCTGGCACCGGTATAATTGTCAAAAAATGCAATGTCGTAAAGCTGCTCCTTCGTAACATCCGAAAGCCCCTCTGGCTTTACCATCTCTATCTTACCGGTATCAAGGCATTCAAAATAGATACGGATTTTATCGTTACTGTAAAAAAGCTGCCTAACCGAAGGATTCTTTGCAATCTCCGCATTCGTCCACTTTCTGTAGAAGTTGTCCGTGTGCAAAACGGTATCTATAACCTCATCAATAACCTTGTCGTTCAAAACTTCAACTTCAAGAACATCCACCGCCATCACGTAAATTCCGGGAAGGCAAACAGAATCAAGTCCATCTGGATAGCTTATCCTATCGTCGTCAGGGCGAAATTCCATCCCCAAAACGCTACCCTTGTATTCATCTGTGTTAAGCATAAAAAGACCAGGATAATCATAAGTGCCAAAAGCTCCTATATAGGGAATAAGTTCCTTGGGATATTTGCAATTAAAAAAATCCTCTTTCCTATTTTGGTCTGCGGGAACAAAATATAAAATTCGCTTGGGCTTGTAAAAATGATTAAATCGAAACTGCACTTTTTTAAACTCCTAAAAACACGAAGACCCGGCACCATCTCGAAGAAATCACAAACATCCGGCACAATTACATTCTACACCAGCAGAATAAGAATCGTCAACTTTTCTTTTTGAATTTTATAGAAGCTAATTTTTTGGACGGAAGTTTTGTTTGCTCTACCATTTTACTCCATATCTAACTCGACCGAACGCCAATCTGCGTCACCCGCTTTCCAGGGCTCCGCTTTCGCTCCGGCCCGCCTCCGGCGGTCTGGCTACGCCACCCTTCCAATCGGGCGTACGACCCAAGAAAATCCTTCCGTGGATTTTCTTGGGTATTGCAGAAGCCAAAGGCTTCTGCATGTTGCTAAGCCGCGCATCCATGCGCTTGTTACTCTTTGGCAAGAAACAATTACGTTCCCTGAGCCTGCCCAAGAAAAACCCCTCCGTGGATTTTTCCTGGGATTGCAAAATCGCTGCGCAATTCTGCATGTTGCTAACCCGCCCTCCATGGCTAGATACTGTTTGGCAAAAAACAATTACGTTCCCTGAGCCTGTCGAAGGGAACATCTCTAAAAAAGCATCTTCGCTTGTCTTACCCACATATATTCTTTGCTCTTGTACAAAGAAGAAATTTATCTTAGAATAAGAATATTAAAAATAGTAACGCAAAAATTGCTGCATTGGGGGAGAAAATGCACTTACAAACTTTTGCCGCAAACACTACAGAAACAGATCCTCAAAAGTTAATAGACACTTTTTTTAGCGAGTACCCCCAGAATTTCACACCAGAGGATGAAGAAAAAATCCGCAGCGCATGGGACTTCCTAATCGGAAAGACAAGAAACCTAAAGCGCAAGTGCGGACTTCCCTATTACCTTCACCCAATGAGAGTTGCATGCATCCTTGCAGAAAGCCACCTTGGTGCAGACGCAATAATCTCCGGCATCTTCCACAACATTCTGGACGTAGACAGCGAATGCCTTGACGAAATAGAAAAACGCTTTGGAAAGGACGTTGCAAACATTGCAAAGGGAACCGCAAAAATCACCGGCTTAAAAATAAAAAGCAAAACCCTGCAGGAAGCAGATTCAATCAGAAAGATGCTCTTTGCCATGATAGACGACATCCGCGTAATCCTGGTAAAACTTGCAGACCGCCTTGACCGCATGCGCAACCTAAAGTCCGTAGACGAGCAGGCCCAGCGTGCAGTTGCAAAAGAAGTAATAGACATCTGGTGTCCACTCGCAAGCCGCCTTGGTATGAGCGACGTAAAAAGCGAAATGGAAGACCTTAGCCTAAAATACTCAAACCCCGATGCTTTCCAGCAAATCAAGGCAATCGTAGCGCAAAAAAAAGCAGAGCGTGCAGACTATCTGGACAAGGCCGTAAAAAAGATTTACACCGCCGCAGAAAAATCAGGAATAAGCGTTACAATCACAAGCCGGGCAAAGCACTTTTATTCAATCTACCAAAAGATGAGAAAGCGCAACAAGGAAGCAGGCGAACTCTACGACCTTCTTGCCCTGCGCATAATCTGCCAGACCGCAAACGAATGTTACACCCTCATAGGAATTGTTCACGGCCTTTGGAAGCCAATGGACGGCCGCTTTAAAGACTACATAGCCATGCCAAAACCAAACGGCTACCAGTCCCTTCACACAACCGTCATCTGCGAAGGAAAACCGCTGGAAATTCAAATCCGCACACAGGAAATGCACAACATAGCAGAACACGGTGTTGCATCCCACTGGCTTTATAAAAAGGGCACAAACCACGACATGGTAAAAGCGGAAGACCTTAGCATCATAAACCAGCTGCGAAGCCTCCGCGACCAAAACCTAAGCGACGAACGCTTCTTCTCCGAGCTAAAGAACGAGCTTTTGGGAGACAGCATTTACGTCTTTACCCCGCGTGGAGACGTAAAGGAACTTCCAGCCGGTGCAAACGCAATCGACTTTGCATACGCAATCCACTCCGACGTTGGCGAAAAAATTGTAGGCGCAAAGGCAGACGGAAAAATCATTCCGCTTACCGCCCCGCTGCAGAACACGCAAATAATAGAAATTCTCACAAACCCACAAGCCCACCCAACACAGGGACAGCTGCTTGCAGTAAAAACTGGAAAGGCCCGGCAAAAAATTCACTCCTGGCTTACCGCAAACGACCCAACCTTCATAGACAAGGAAGCACTGGAAAAGCGTGAGGCAGAAATTGCGGCAAACACTATCCACTCCAGGCAAGTGGCAGAAGAAAAGCGCAAAAAACGAGCCGCCACAAAAAAGCCGGAAGTTGACTACACAGGAAAAATCCGCATAGAAAACACAACCAATTTTATGGTTACAATTGCAAAGTGCTGCTCACCAAAACCCGGAGACCCAATAGCAGGCTACGTCTCCCGCAACAGGGGCATTACAATTCACAAGGCATCATGCCTTACCTACCTTCGCATACAGGACGTGGAAAAACGCACGGTAAAAGTTGAATGGGATACAGGAAAGCAAAAGTCCGCAAAGCAGATTGAAGCAGAAAACAAGCGCAAGGAAAAGATGAGGGAACAGGCAATCGCAAAAAACAAGTACAGCCGCCAGCGCTAAGCCTTACGGCCAAAAATGTCCCGCAAGTCACCGTTAAGGTCTCTAAATATTTTTGTGTCTTTTAAACCGGCACTCCTAAAGATGTACTCTGTCATCTCCGCATTGTATTCACCGGCTTCCGCAATCAGAACACCGTCTGGAGAAAGCTGCGCCACAGCCTGGGGAACAAGATTGCGCATTATGCCAAGACCGTCATCTTCCCCGGTAGGATCGCCATGAAGGTTAACGTCCCCGTCCAAGGCAAGAATGGGTTCGCTCCGTCCGTCCTTTAGCAAATCATGGGCTTCTTTTGAAGGAATATATGGTGGGTTTGTTACAATAAGGTCAAAGCTTCCGCTTACTGCCTCAAACAAATTTGTCCTTACAAAGCGCACTCTGTCACGCAGGTGCAAAAGTCCTGCATCTACACTAAAAAGCATGTCCACATTCTGCCGGGCAATGTCCAGGGCAGATGAACTTATGTCTGCAAGAACAACAAGCGGAAGTTTTTCTTTGGGAAGGAATTTTTCGCATTCTAGAAGCAGGCTTATTCCAACGCAACCGCTTCCGGTGCACATGTCGCACACCGTTAGCAGGTGATTGCCACCGCACTTTTCCTTTACTATTTCAAGTGCTTTTTCTACAAGAAGCTCCGTGTCCGGCTTGGGAATAAGAACGTCGGGGGTAACAAGAAAATCGTAGCCGTAGAATTCCTTGTGGCCGGTTATGTAGGCTACCGGGAGGCCTGTCTTTCTTGCCGCAATATAAGAAGCAAACTTTTCTTCTTCTTCACAAGAAAGTTCACGCTCCCGCTTAAAAATCAAATCGGTTTTGCTAAAGCCGCTTACCGCCCCCAAGAGAACATCGCTGTCCAGCTGGGCGGAAGGGCTTGTCTTTTCAAGAGAATCAAAACCGTATTTTCTTGCCTCTTGTATTGTCATACGCAAAGGGAAATTCTATTCGGCAAGCTGCTCTTCTTTTGCATAGACGTTAAGGGCATCAAGCATTTCGTCCATGTTGCCCATCATGAATGAAGGCAGGTTGTGGAGCGAAAGGTTTATGCGGTGGTCAGTTATGCGGTCCTGGGGAAAGTTGTAGGTGCGGATTTTTTCGCTTCTTGCACCGGAACCAACCATAGTCTTTCTGGAAGCAGAACGCTCGGCCTGTTTCTTGCTTTCTTCAAGGTCAAAAAGCCTTGCACGCAAAATCTGGAATGCCTTGGCCTTGTTCTTGTGCTGGCTCTTTTCATCCTGCTGAATTACAACAAGACCAGTCGGAATGTGGGTAAGGCGAACGGCAGAGTCTGTTGTGTTAACACACTGGCCACCAGGTCCGCCTGCACGCATTACGTCAACACGCACGTCTTCCGGTTTTATTACAATTTCAGTTTCGTCTGCTTCGGGAAGAACCGCCACCGTTGCAGTAGAAGTCTGCAAGCGCCCCTGGGATTCAGTTGCAGGAACACGCTGAACACGGTGAACGCCACTTTCCCAACGGAGTGTTCCGTAAACAAATTTTCCGCTGATGTTGGTAACGATTTTGTTAAAGCCGCCAACTTCCGTTTCCTGGGCTTCCATTGTTTCTGTCTTCCAGCCCTTGCGCTCTGCAAGGTGGGAGTACATTTCCCAAAGGTCGCGGACAAAAAGCGATGCCTCGTCTCCACCAGCCGCACTGCGGATTTCCAGAATGATGTTCTTTTCATCAAGAGGATCCGGAGGAATAAGCTTTAGCTTTATCTGCTCTTCTATTTTTGGCTGCTGCTCCTCAAGTTCCTTAAGTTCCTCGCGGGCCATTTCCTTCATCTCTGCGTCATCTTCTTTAGTAATCATCAGAGTGTCGTCTTCTATGCCCTTGAGTATTCTTTTGTATTCATCATAAAGTACCATCAAATCGGAAAGGTACTGATTTTCGCGCATCACGTCCTTGTATTTCTTCTGGTCTTTTACAAGTTCAGGGTCTGCAACCATTTTGGTCACTTCTGCAAAGCGGACGGTCAAATCTTCAAGTTTCTTAATCAAATCCATAGCGGTAGAATTATATTGAATTCCTTGGAAAAATTCAACACATCATCCAAAGACGGAAGGGCTGGAATTGCACCACGCTTTGTTACGCAAAGGGATGCCACGCAGTTTGCAAAGCTAACGTCCATCTCCAGTTCTTCCCTGCTAAAGTCAAAGGGATTTTCCCTCCGCGTAAGGGCATAGAGTAAGCCGCCGGTAAAGGAGTCTCCAGCGCCAGTCGTGTCCACAACATTTACGCTTGGGACCGCTATTGTACCGCTAAAAATTTCATCACTGCCTTTTGCTGAATAATACACGCCCCTGCTTCCAAGTGTAACAAGGACAAGCCGCACCCCACATTCATGAATCAAGGCAGCCCCTTCTGCATAAGAAATGTCTTCCCCAAAGAAAAGGGCAAGTTCCTCATCGGAAATTTTTACCATGTCCGAAAACGACAGCATGGACTTCATTTTTTCAAGAGCATCTTTTCTTCCACCCCAAAGTCGCTCACGGTAATTTGGATCGTAGGAAATAAAACCACCCGCTTGCTTAACAATGCGCACAGCTTCCATTTGGGCAGAAGCAGAAGGTTCATCCGTCAGAGAAAGGGAGCCCAACTGCAAAAACTTTGTTGAAGATAAAATTTCCCTGTTCAAATCCGAAGGTGAAAGGCATGTGTCTGCACCCGGGTTTCTGCAAAAGGAAAAATTTCTTTCCCCATTTTGGTCAAGGCTAACAAAGGCAAGAGTTGTGTGCTGCTTTTTTGTAGTGCGCATTCCGCTTGTGTCCACATTCACGTTTTCGAGGGCAGCCTTTAGGTCTTTGCCAAATGAATCTTCCCCTGTCATTCCAATGAACGAAGAAGCTCCCCCAAGCTTTGCAACTGCGGCGGCACAGTTTGCAGGAGCACCTCCAGGATTTTCCTCATAGATATTTTTACCGTCGGCATTTTTTCCGGCAGCAGTAAAGTCGATTAGTATTTCTCCCAAAGCGGTAACATCATATTTCTTCTGCATAGCACATCCTCTTTTAAGTTGCTGAACAAGCCGCTCAGCCAAAAAGCTTCTTTAATTTTTCAAGCGACAAATCTTTTGTGGAATCAAAAATAATATCCGCCGCACTCACATCGTCTCCGCTTGATTTTATTCCGCAGGCTTTTATTCCGGCAGACTTTATTGCACACACACCGGAACGGGCATCTTCAATTCCAAGACAATCAGTATACCAGACACCAGCACTTTCCGCAGCATTCAAAAAGA
>DFJV01000062.1 GCA_002373205.1 Treponema sp. UBA3662 | reverse complement strand
CGATTCTGGTAAGACCAACAAGAACGCCCCTTCCGTCCGCATAGCGAAGGCCGCGCTTTACATCAAATTTCTGATAAAGCGAAGGATCTATGGGGTCATTATTCTGGGCCAAAACCGACAACTTGTTTATGAAAGAAAAATCAGCCATGCGTGCCACCTACCTTACTGAATATTTATACAGTCACCATTGACAAACTAGACATAATTATACAATTTTTATTCCTCTTGTGCAAGCATGAAAAAGATTTTTGAATTTTTTATTGCGGCACTCTCATCTGCGCAAGGTAAGTGCCCCCAAAGAACATCTTGCCATTTTTTGCTGCAAACCGACAGCGGCCGCTTCCTGCGGCCCCTGAGCCTGTCGAAGGGTCGAAGGACCGCTAAAAACAGCCGCCACTTCCCCATAAGAAAAAATGGCAAGGAGGCCTTCTTTAAGGGGCTTTCCGGGGTTCCGCGGGGCCCTACCCGCTCCATTGCCTACGGCAACGGCTACGCCGCCCCTCCAATCCCGGCCGTGCTTGCAATTGCTAACGGAGTTTTCGCAGAAAACAGTTCTTATTGATTCTCCCAGTCCTGAAGAGTGTCATGAATAAGGGATTCTACGGTTTTTACCACGGCATGCTTAAGTTCTACAAGGGACTTGGACTGCAAGTCAAAATTCTGCGGAACAAAAAGCTTGTACATTTCTATTTCCAAAGCATTTGAAATTTTGGAAAGCGTCTTGTCGCTTGGCCAAAGCCTAAGCCCTTCTATTGAGTTAACAGTCTGCTCAGAAATCTCCGCCGTCTCCGCCAACTGAAACTGCGACCACCCCTTGCGCTTTCTGTACTTCTTAATGTTCTGGCTAAGGCATTCCCTTAATTCTTGTGATTCCATCCCTGTAAGTGTGCGACAATTTTGCTGATTCTAAAACTTATTCTTAATACGTAAATAACAAAAATTTGTATTGACAATACAAGATTTAAGGGTTAAGATTAAATTAGTGATTTTTAGAGGTTAGGAGCAGGATATGGTAGCTTTTATTATCATGGGAGTATTGGCTTTAATTCCCACAATAGTTTTTATGGTTTTTATCTTAAATACATTGTTCTATGAGTCAGGTTGTTTCGTCCGTCTTATAATTGTTCCAATAGTTTTTGTGGTTGCGTTCGCTATATCTTTTGTATGTATATATGCTATTGCAACTGAAATTCTAAAACTGAAAATTTAGCTTTCAAAGACCTTGTTCGGAAAATTGAAGTTGCCAAACAGGTTATATGGTATATTTTACCAAGGAGGTATACAATGGGATTAATTATTGATTATCTTACAGCAGGAAAGAGGCATCGCCAGGAACGCGAAGAATATGAAGCCACACATATTTGCTACCAGGCATATTGTCGAATTTGCGGTAAAACTTCGTATGGAAAATCTCATACCCCACAAAGTGCTATACGAAGCTTACAATGTATAAGTAGTGGGTGTGGGCAAGATATGCATGATCCCCAAATACAAGAAGTATAAAAAACAAAAGTATAAACAAACGGATTTGTTCATGTCTAACGACATTCATAGATTTTATGAATAGAACTTTTGTGTTGAACAAATCCATTTGTTAACTTTGTTCAACGTGAAATATATGTGTAATAAAGATAGGTCCCATTATGGATGATGTATTATCTGAAAAATATCAAAAAAAGCTTTTGTGGATTCAAAAGAACTCAAAAGATAAGGATGACGTATTTACTATTGAAACTATAGTACAAGGAAACACAACAAACCATTTGAATCTAGAAAGGTTAAAAAAAATCGCGGACAAATATCCAGATTCTATTATTGAATTGTCACCAGGTGATGAGAGTTAGTTCCAAACAAAACTATATTCTTAAGGAGAAAAAAATGGGAGTGCTTACACACGAATTACTTGCATCCGACGGAACTGATACTGCCATGGAATGGCTAAAGAAAGGATGCCTTGAAAAAAGACTACAAGAACTCGCTGACAGAATAGATGCGGGAGAAAAGATAGGTATGGTTTCTCATTTGGTTTACAGGAATAAAGACGACTATACCGGAAAATTCAATCTTAAACAAGTTTATGATGAGATAAAGAGTGATGTTGGATTTGCTAAGGAGTTATTAAAAACAATATCAGAAAACCAAAAAAAAGCAAAAGCATTTGCTAGAGCTACTATGACAGAACTTGGGCTCGATTCAAACGATGTCGATGATTTGGATGACGATGATTTAAATTTTGATTTGGATGATGATGACGATAATGATTTTAAAGATTTGGACCTTTTTGCGCCAACAGAAGACCGTTGGAAAGAACTAAAAGAAATATTTATTAAGGGGTATCCAACCCTGGATAAAATGAAATCACAAATAAATTTAATAGAAGGATGCATAAGAAAAACCAATCCTGATTATCGCTATACGTTGAAAGATGGAGAAAAGTTAGAATTAAAGTATCTTCTTCAAATTGCAAAAGAAGCGTATGCAGAAGCCGCAAAAATGTCATCAGAAGAGAAAAACGATATATCAGGCGCTGATAAAGCAGAAGTGAAAGATGATACTGATAATCTGGAGAAAGAATTGGAAAAAATTAAAAAGCTCTTCGAAAAAGGCCTTATAGACGAGTCTGATTATAAAGCCAAAAAGAATAAGCTGCTGGGAATATAAGACCTACTGCGCCTTCACATGTGCTATCATCGCGCGGACTTGGGGGCTTTCGTTGGTGGATTGGAACTTTATGGCCGGGTGCTTTTTTGCATAGACGCGGAAGATTTCGTCGGCAAAGGCTTGGCCTATGAAGTTTACTTCTTGAAAATCCAGAACAACGGTTGTAAATTTTTCCATGCGGGTCAAAAGCCTTCTTGCCTGTGAGCGGGAGGTAAGAGTAAGACCTTCCTGCTGCATAAAGCGCAGCTGGACCACTGTTTTGAATTTGGGTTTGTCGTAGTCAAAGCCTGCGTATTCGTCAAAGATTTCTTTTGCAACCTTTTTTGTGTCAAGATTAATTTCGAATGTTACTTTTGTTCCTTTTCCAAGCTCTTCGCCACCGGCTGTTTGCCTGTCAATCTGCTGAGGAGAAAAGATGAGGCCATCAGACAGTATGAAAAATTTGTCGCACAGTTTGGACGAAAAGAAAATTCCTTCTCCCGAATGTTTTTCCGGTGACGAAGTGAATTTTCCTTTGGAAAGTTCTATAACAGCCTGCTTTTCATTTTGCAGTCCCAAGCTGTCTTTTATTTTCTTAAAGATGCCAATGCCGTCATCCTGAATTGTAATTGTAATTTTCTCGATGGATTTTTGGGCTTGGACGTAAATCTTCTTTGCGCCGGAATGTTCTATTGCGTTGTTGGTTATTTCCATAAAGGCGTAGTCAAATATCTGAGCCGCAGAAGGCTGGATGTTTCCAATAAAGGAAAGTATTTTTTCTGCGATGTTTTCTTCCGAAAGTTTTTTGCTCATGCGGAAGGTAAAATCCGCTGTTTCAACCGGAAGGGAATATGATGTGTAGCGGCCTGCGTCTGAGCGGAGCAATTTTTTTTCTTCAATGAGTTCACTGATGTATTTTAGTGCAGTATTCCGCGAGATAGAAAGATTTTCTATGGAATAGCGAACCAAGTCATTGGGATGTGACGGTGCGTTTATGAGGATTCTGTCTTTTATGG
>DFJV01000063.1 GCA_002373205.1 Treponema sp. UBA3662 | reverse complement strand
GAAAGCATCTGCTCTTCTTCTTCCTTAGTAAAGATGTCTGCAAGGTCTACCAAGCGGGGGGCATCTGCATCGTGGAAGTCTTTAAAGTTTTCCAGGTCCTTGGGGTACCATGCGGGTTTGCCGGATTCCTTTATTTCCTGCTGGCGGGCTTTTAGGAGTTCTGTATAGGCAGTGATTATCTGCGACCAGGATTTTTCCTCGCTGCGCATCTGCGAAAGCCTGGTGGTAACTGTCTGCTTGAATTCCTCCGAGAGGAACCAGTGGCCAAATCCGTAGCCCTTTGCAAAGACTTCCTGGCTGTCGGTATAGGCAATGAGCATTACTCCGTCTTTTCCGTCTCCCCAGCCAAAGCCGTTGTGTTCGTAAAAGGTGTCTGAATATTCTTCTGCCGTCGCAGTTCCTTTTCTTTTTACCGCAATTGGAAAGTCCATGTGGCAGTTGGACATTTCTTCCTTTAAGAGGGCGTTGAGCCGGTCTTTTTCTTCTTCTTCAAAAATTTCGCCAAAGTCGTTGAGCCGGTAGATGCCTGTCTTGTACATCTGCTTGGGGCTTCCTTTCGTGCTGCCACTTTCGCTGCCACCAGATTCACTCTCGCCGGATTCGCTTCCGCCAGATTCACTTGCACCCTCCGCGTATATGCTTGCGGAAGGGACTGCCGCCAACAGTGCGGTCAAAAGCAAAAGTGTTATGCTGCGTAAAAGTCTATTTCTTTCTTTCATCTTTGTTACCTTACCCCTTAGAAAATAATCTGAAGCAAAAGCATGATGAAGGCTGTTAGCCCTCCAGTCATAAGGAACATGAACCAGTACCAGAACTTTGCTTTTTTCTTGTCTATTGGAAGCTCGCCAACAATCTTTCCTGTCTGCCCGTTTACCGCATACTGGTATTTTTTTCCTTCGTAGTTGCATTCAAAGATGTAGGCCGGAACCATTGCATATATTACGCTGGGGTTTTCCGTGGTGTAATTGCAGTTTTTAATCTTTACGTCTGAATAGCCGGAAATTGTCTTGGAGAAATGCTTTTCCGCTGTCCTTGTCATTCTGTCTTTTGCGCGGGGAAGCTCTTCGTCCGGTGAGCGGTCAAAGCGGTCTGCGCAATATCCTGCAAGGTAGCGGTTGTCAAAGTCCACAAGTTCCGAATAGTTGAACGGTTCTAGGGAATCCATAAGCTCGTTGTCCATTTTTTTGCTTGCGTCTACAGGAACCTGCTTAAAGCTTAGACTGCCCGACCTGTTTACGTCATAATGCTTTGTTTCGTGGTAGCGGTAGTCACCCTTTGTGTAGCTTCTCGTTTTTTTTGCGGAAAATACTGCGTTGCCGGAAAGCTTTGTGTCAAAGAGCCAGAAGGGAACATATACCCCGATAGGTTCTCCGACTTTGTTTGCGGTAAAGAAGTTGCGTGGAAGAAGCTTCTTTTGCCAGTAGAATGAGCGCAATATGCCCGGCAGCTTGTCTTTGGTGAATTTGAAGGGGATTATCTTGTTTGGTTTTAGGCCGCCTGTTGCAACTTCGTTCAAGACGGTGTTGTTGTGGCAGTAGGGACAGGTCAATGCCATGGTGGTAGCGTCTGTTTCTATGGATGCACCGCACGACTTGCATTCGAATATCTTTGTTCCTTCAAGTTTTTCGCCGGAAAGATTTGCCTTGTAGTCTCCCCAGTCAAAGGCAATTTCGGAAGGTTTTGCTTCTTGTGTTTCCGCTGCCTCTTTTGCTTCTGCAGATTGATCGGCTTCCGCAGCTTCAACTTGCGCAATAGTAAATTTGTTTCCGCAGTAGTCACAGACCAAAAGCTGGGAGTTGGGATCAAAGTGCAGAGGGGCTCCGCACGAAGGGCATTTGTGTTCTGTAGTTGTTTCCATAAAATAGATTATAACACAGTATTGGGTATATTCAAAAATTATTTGCTTTTTTTATCTTGCGGCAATGCCAGCTTTCCAGCGGATTTTTTTTATGCAACGCACTAGCTGCTTTTGTGTGGGCTTTCCGGGGTTCCGGCTTTCGCCTCCATTGCCTAACGGCAACGGCTACGCCGCCCCTCCAATCCCTGCCGTGCTTGCTATTGCACACAAAATTTATTCGCGCGGATGGTTCAATACCCCGATGCTTTGTGTCTAGGTTCGTTGATTGCTTTTTCTATTTGGTGTAGAGCTTGACTTTCCCGGTCCTGCCACGAATTTCGGACTCGTCAACAAAGGTCAGTTCCTCGCCGGAAAGGTTTGCCGTGGTGTCGGAAATAAGCAGGTCCGTCTTGTAAGTCTTGCACAAGCCTTCAATTCTGCTTGCGGTGTTTACCGTGTCTCCAATAACGGTGTATTCCATCCTGCTGGAAGCCCCAATGTTTCCTGCCAAAACTGGCCCGGAATGCAGGCCTATGCCAAAGTGAATCTCCGGCATGCCTTTTTGCACAAAGCTTTTGTTCATCTCCACAAGGGACTTTCTCATGTCCAAAGCTGCAAGGTAAGCATCAGTGGCGTGGGTGGAAGATGGAACTGGTGCCCCAAAAAGTGCCATAACTGCATCGCCAATGTACTTGTTGATTACCCCGCCGTGGCTTGCAATGCATTTTTCAAGGCCGGTAAAATAGCTGTTAAGCAAAGAAACCACTTCCTCTGGCCTCATGTGTTCAGAAAGGGTGGTAAAGCCGCGTATGTCGCAGAACATAACCGTAATCTCAAGCGTCTTTCCGCCTAAGCCAGCGTTTCCGCTCAAAAGGTAGTCGCGAACCTGAGGAGTAACAATCTTTCCGAATGTATCCCGCATAAACTCCTTTTCCTTTAGCGATTTTGCCATGGCGTTAAAGCTGTCGCCCAAAATGCCCATTTCGTCATTAGAACAGATTTTCGTTGAAACGTCGTAGTTGCCCTTGGAAATTTCGTTGGCGGATTCAGTAAGCTTTTTAAGCGGCCTCTGGAAAAAGTAAGCTATCAAAAATGTAAGGACCAGACCAATCAGCAAGAGGAGCAAGGTAAAAACAAAATCAAGGTAGTTTGGAATCTCTACGTTGTATCTTTTGGTAAAAAAGAGCCTTATGCCAAGGTATGCGGTCGGAAATACCGCTGTAGAAAAAAAGTAGAAAAGGAACATGTTTTTTAGAGAAGACAAGGAAGCCCGGTTTACCCTGGAAATGTTTCCCTGGGGATAGAGTGCGGGCAAGACAAGGTTCCTGTTCAGCGTCTCCAGGGAAAAGAAGGAGAGCGTAAAAGTAAGGATGGTCAGAAAGATGTAAGATGTAAATGACGAAATCAGAATGAATGCAATGTCCATGTTTGCAGTAATCTTTAGGTAGAGCAGAATAACAACTTCGCAGAGGGCATTGGAAATCCAGCCTGTGGTTCCCCGCAACGAGTATGCAATGGGCATGTGGACTAAAACTTCCGTGTATTCCTTTGGCTCCTGCCTGAATTTTATTGTTTTTAAGCCGTATAATATGCAGAGGATTGTGGGCAGCGAGTAGCAGCTTATGGCTATTGCAAGAACGAGGACACTGTGGCTGTGCATAAATTCAATCCATTCGCGCAGGGGAGTGGTGTCCGGCATGGGGAAGCTTGTCAGATTTGTGGAAACAACGGCAAGAATGTTTGCTATAAGACAAATAAAGCCGTAGTGGATAGCGTGGTGCTTTACAAAAAATTCCCTAAACTTCATAGGCCTATTATATTATATTTTTCTGTTTTTTTGGAGTGCCTACCTGCCGCAAGAATTGCTGTTTGGGCATAAAAAAAGGATTTACAACCAAAAATTGTAAATCCTTAAAGCATGGGCCGTCTAGGACTTGAACCTAGGACCAAGGGATTATGAGTCCCCTGCTCTAACCAACTGAGCTAATGGCCCATTAAAAGTGAAAAAAATATAGCAGAAAAAACGCCTTTAGTCAATATGCCGTAAGGAAATCAGATTTTGCTTTCTCGTTGCGCCCAAATCTGATTTCCAACTGCTTTACATAAGAGAAAATTAGAGCCCATACACCGTGGAAAATGCTGAACACCCCAAAAACCTTAAGCTTGTCTCTAGAATAAAATAAACTGGGTTCTTAGGGCGTTAGCCCTAAGCCGTGCCGGGAAAGGGAGGGGGTTAAGGGGCATTTGCAACGAAGTTTCAAGCAGGGAAAAACCTCGCTTCGGAGTAGGCAACTTTTTTAACGTTAAAAAAGTTGCTCCCCTTAAGTTTGGGGTCCAAGGGTACTCCCTTGAAAAGAGTTTTTCAGTAAACACTAATTAATTTTTTTATAGACAAACCGTACTATATAAAATACAATTTATAGTATATATGAGTGACACAATTAAACTTATCAGCATAGTAGTTCTTTTTGGGCTGGGCTTTTTTTGCCTTCAGACAGGAGTCTTTTTGATTTCTGGGCATAAGCTTAAGGACAACAGCCGCAGAACTCTTATCATACTGCAAATCATTACTGGCTTACTACTTATTTTTGATGCTTTGGCATATATCTTTAGGGGAAACGGCAGCCATACCGGCTACTGTATGGTCAGAATCTGCAACTTTATGGTTTTTTCCCTTAATTACGCAACAACTTTCTTCTACTGCCTTTATTGCGTAGAATTCATCAAGTCCGACATTTTAAATTTTAGGTTTCTTTGCTATCCCCGTACATCTGTAAAAAGAGGAATTCCGGTTCATCTTTATGCTGTCTTTTTCATTTGCCTTGTGGGACTTGGCTTTACCATTGCAAACCAGTTTACAAAAATCTTTTACTACTTTGACGAAGGAAATTTCTATCACAGGAATGCGCTCTACCCCCTGAGCGTTGCTTTGGGACTTTTGCCGGGTCTTATCTCTGTGGTAATGCTTTTCCAGTATAAAAAATTCCTGCAAAAGAATGTTTTTGTTTCCCTTTTCCTTTATTCTGTTTTTCCTCTTGCCGGAATAGTTTTGGCTTTGTTTTTCTACGGAATTTCATGGATAAACCTTGGCTACGGAATTGGAGCTCTGCATCTTTTTTATTCATCAATCAAACTTATGGAGCTTGAATTTTATTCGGACAAAAGAAACGGTGCCCGCCTAAGTCCAGACTACAAGCAGGGGGTTACAATCCCAGAAATGAATAAGAGGATTGCAAGAAACCATTTGTGGCAGGTTATTTCTGCGGTTTCGGGCGGACTTCTTTTGATTCTTATAATAGTTTCCATTACGGGAATCAGTATTCCAGAAAGAGATATTGTTATAGAGGAGCCCTACCAGGAAAACGACAGGTCAAAATCTGTTTGCGTTACATTTTTGCGCGACGCAGAAAAAGTATGGGTTGATAACGATGACTACAGCAGGGTTGGGGCCCAGTACAACGGAATAATCTATAACAACATGAAGGCAACAATCATCACCGACTGGAAAGTTTCCATAGATGTTGCTGAGGACTGTTCAATCGACCCAGGCCCTTGGAACGGGACTTTCTCTATTTCGGAAAAAGTGATGTATGTTAGGAAGCCACAGGACAAAGATGCCGAAAATATTCACGGTGCAAATTATTACCAAGTTTCTCCGCTAAGAAACCTTGGCTTTGGCTGCATCATGTACTCTCCGGCAAACTTCTCTCCGCTAGAGTCAAAAATTGTTTTCTCCTATGAAAGCGTTCTTAGGCCCCTGTCGTACATTTTATTTGACATTGCACTGGGCGTGCTTGCGGTTATTTTTATTGTTTCAATCACAATTTCTTTTGCGGAAGGAAAGATTATCCGCATTGAGGAAGAAAACAGAAGGCTGGAAGACACGGTAGAGGAGCGCACAAAGGAACTCCAGGAAGAAAAGAACCGTTCAGAAGAGCTGCTTTTGAACATCCTTCCAAAAGAAGTGGCAAAACGCCTTGCTATGGACAAGAATACAAAAATTGCGGACAAGATAGAAAATGCTTCCGTGCTTTTTGCAGACATTGTTGGCTTTACAAAAATAACAAGCACCCTTGATGCAGGCACTGTTGTTGGTGCACTAAATTCGCTTTATTCCCGCATAGACGAAAGGGCCAAACGCGAAGGAATAGAAAAGATAAAGACCATAGGCGACTCTTATATGGCCGCAGCCGGACTTTTTGGAAAAGAACCTGCGGAAAAGAATGCGCTCTTGCTCATCAGGTTTGCAAAGGGAATGCTTAAGGACATAGAAGACTTTAATGCTGCCAGCAATGTTAAGCTCTTCATGAGGATAGGAATCAACAGCGGCAACCTTATTGCAGGTGTTATTGGAAAGACAAAATTCGTTTACGACATTTGGGGAGACACGGTTAATGTTGCAAGCCGAATGGAAAGTTCTGGAGTACCATCCAGAATTCACGTTTCGGAAAGTACGATGGCACTTACAAAGAGGTTCATAGCCTACACGGAACCTGTTGTAATGGAAATAAAGGGTAAGGGCATAATGAAAACTTATTTTTTGAGGTAGTATAGCTTATGAAAAGATTGTTTTTCCTTGTTTTTTGCCTTGCAATTTTACTAAGCTCAGGCCTTGCTTATGCGGAGTATGACGGAGACTTGCAGCTTAACGCAGGCTATGCGTATCTTTCTGTTTCCAGGGATGACAGAAATGTTGACGATAGCGAAAGTTCCGAAAATTTTGCGCTTGGATTTTCAAACCACAACCTCTGGAGCATTTCGGACTTGTTTTCCGTAGGCTTTATGGAAAAGCTGGACTTTAGCTTTGGAGATTTGTCCGGCGATGAAGATGATTTTTGCTTTGAAATTGGCGTGCTTTGCGGCCCTTCCGTTGGATTCAACCCTACCCAGAATATTAGCATAATTCTTGGCGCAGGTTTTGTTGTTGGCGGGGCAGCTTTTTCTGGGGAGGAAGATTCTTCTGTTGACTGGGTTGGCTTTGGCGGCGGAACAGACCTTCAGGTAAAATTCCTGGCATCCAAATTTGTAAGCCCCGTCATCGGTTTTTCCTGGCTTCATTTTTCAAGCGACGAAATAACCCTTACCATAAGCGAACACAGCTACGACTTTGCCGTAGACACTACAACAAATGTGTTTAGAGCCTATGCTGGAGTTAGCCTAAATTTCTAGTGCAAGCCATGCAATTTTACCGTCTGTTTTGAGGTAGCAACTAATGAGAAAAATATGTGCCCTTGCTTTTTGCCTTGCATTTTTGTTTGCATCTGGAACAGCCTATGCTAAGTCATGGTACGAGAACTTAAGCTACGAGGGGGACGTTCAGCTAACTGCCGGGTATTCGTATTTTTCTGCTTCCCTTGACAATGGTGAATATAAAAAGGCTTCGAATAATTTTATAGTTGGCTTAGAGAACCACAACTTCTGGTGCGTTACGGATTTTTTCTTTTTTGGCTTTATGGAAAGCGTAGATCTTGGCGTTGACTGTGCAGAGGAAGGCAGTATGTCTCTTACCTTTCTTTTTGCCCCCGCTGTAGGCTTTCACATTAATTATGACATAGACATAAACCTTGCTTTTGGTCCTGCGCTGGGTATAGGAGCTTTGTCTGTTGACGGCACAGAAGATATAGATTTTAGTTGGGACGGCATTGGATGCGGGGCAGACCTTCAGGTAAAATTCTTTTCCAATCATTTGTTTAGTCCGGTTTTAGGCTTCGCTTGGTCTCACCTGATAGGCGATGAAGCAACAATGGAAATAAACGGTCATGACGAAGATGTGGATATGAAGTCTGCTACGGATGTGTTCAAAGTTTATGCTGGCCTTAGCCTAAATTTCTAGTGCAAGCGAATATGTCCGTGCCCGCAATTTTCTAAGCCTAGCGTCTATATGTACCGCGGAGCTTCTTCATCTCATACACACATTCGTAGCAAGTGCGTGCGAATGTGCCAGCACCAGTCTCCTTTAATTCTGCCGCTTTGGCCTATCGCCTGTGCATACCATTTTTCCGCTTCATTTTGTACACACATTCGTAGCAAGTGCGTGCGAATGTGCCTGAACCCGTAATTCTCGGAGCTTAGCGTCTATATGTACCGCGCTGTTTTTTCATCTCATACATACGTGTGTCCGATTTTCTAAGCAGGTCGGAAAATTCGTTTGCCGCACCGGTAATCTTTTGCAGTATGGGGCCGTAGCTCATGCCAATCGTGTAGGGGAGCTTCAGTTTCTGGTTCCATTCAGCAATGATTTTTTCTGTCCTTGCGCTAAATTCCTCCGCAGTCTTGGTGGCATCGTCTTTTAGCCCCAAGATCAAAAATTCATCACCGCCAATTCTAAAAGCCATGTCATCCTCGTCCGCAGCCTCTGCTATGATTTGCGAAAGATTCTTTATGGCCCTGTCGCCCTCTCCGTGCCCAAAGTTATCGTTTATAAATTTAAGACCGTCCATGTCGCAGATGCAAACAAAAAGAGACTTGCCCTTTTGCAAAGCTTCCTTGTAAAGAATGTCGGAAAAATATTCCATGCCCTTGCGGTTGTAAAGCCCCGTCATTGGGTCTATCCTAAGTTCCTTTTGCAGATTGTACTTTTCCTTCTTTAAGTGTTCGTATTGCTCCGTCGTGTCAAACAAAACGTAAAGCTTTCCAAAGTTTTTCTTGTCCCTAAGCAGGTCATTTTCTTCTGCGCTGTAAAACCTGTCCTTTATGCTAATAGCACCCTTGTTCAAAACCGCGTCCTTAATTTTTTGAATCAGGTTTGCAGAATCGCTTTCTATTCCGGGAAATATTTCTGCCGCAGTCTTGTTGCAGTATTGAATGTTGTCGTTTGCGTCCACCGCGATTATTCCTTCCGAAAGGTGATCTATAATAAAATCGCGCGCAATTTCCTTTGTTCCAAGAAGGTCGTACCTAAAAAACGCCACGAACATAACCACTATGCCTATTACGTAGCCAAAAATCGTTATGTCATAAACCCTTGCCAGCTCAATCAGCTTTATCTGGTGGATAATAAAGAAAAGGAATTCAATAAAAAAAGAAATTATTACAGACATGAGCCGCTTTTTTCTAGTGCGGTTGTTTGCCTTGCGCCAAGACCTAAAAAGCCAGTTAAAGCCCATGGCAATGTAGAAAAACTGAAGTGCCATAAAAATATGGTGGACAATTCCGTTCCCGTGAAGCAGCCGTGGAAAAATCTTGTCCGTAGAAAATTCAGTCCATGTGTAGTAAAGGTTGTGCCTTGTAATCGTTAGAATGGAAAGGTAAATCAATATGTGCACAATCACAAAAGAATTTTTTATAAGCTTGGGAAACTTTACCTTGCAAAGTTCAATCGTGAACATAAAAAGAAAAAGCGTAATCCATGTGCGCCCCGCGTAGGAAAACCTAAGGGCTGTAACATAGGCCTCCTCCGTTGTGGAAAGCAGCTGGAAAAGGTAGCCAATGTTGTTCACAAGGATTGCAAGGCAGCTCAGAAAAAGATAGGAAAGGGGAGCGTGTTTTAATCTGCGGAAAATAATCCAAGACTCTACAAACAATCCGACTATGCTTGCATATTGAATTGAGAGCAAAAGGCTGCGCACAAATTTCTCCCTCACAAAGTATACTTATAGTATAATTTGTTTTTTTGTTTTCTGCAAGATTTTTTGGCCTTTCAGCTTTTTGGCCTGCAAGCTGAGCGGGGAACTGCGTTGTAACTTACGCCCGATTGTAAGGGCCGCCGCAGGCGGTTGCCGTTGGGTGAGCGCCGTCGAACCCCGGCAATGGAGCGAAAGCGAAACCCTGGAAAGCGGGTAAAAACGCCCTCCTTGGCATTTTTACCCGTGAGTTTCCTTACGAAAACTCACCAGCTCCTTTGCTAAGAAAATGACGTGCCCTCCATGGCGCTTTTTGTTTGAGTATTAGGGTAAAAATACCAAGGAGTTTGGACGGACACGTAGTGCCGGACACAGTAAAAATAAAAATGCCGTCCAAATTAAGAAGAAAATTTTCCTGCCTCTTATTCTACTTCTTGTAGTTCCTCTTTACCTTTAGCGTTGTCGTCATCTCCAAAGGTTTTTCCAGAATCGTAAGCCGGGTAATCCTCTGGTAAGGCAAAAGCTTGCGGTTTATTTTGTTCACAATCTCCTGAACCTCTGCCTTTACAACGTTGTCGCTCATTTTGTCCTCGCGGGCAACCCCAAGCCGGGCAAAAAGCGAGTCATCCGGATAGACCAAAGCCTCAAGCTCTTCCGACACATCCGAGCCTTCTGCAATATAGCCCTGAACCGTAATCTGTGAAATTTCACTTTCCAGCTGGAACATGTCTTCTATCTCTTCCGGGTAGACGTTCTTTCCGCCAGAAGTAACAATCATGTTCTTTACGCGGCCAGAAAGCATAAGGTAGTTTTCCTTGTCCAGCCAGCCAAGATCCCCTGTCTTAAAGAAACCGTCTTCCGTAAACATCTTGGCAGTTTCCTCTGGCATCTGGTAGTAGCCCTGCATGACCATTGGCCCCTTAACCGCAATTTCTCCAATGCCGTCCTTGTTGGGGTTAAGAATCTTCATCTCCATGTGGCCAACAAAATAAGAACCAACGCTCTGAATCTTAAAGTGCTCGATTGGGTTCAGCGTAAGAATTGGGGAAGTTTCCGTAAGACCGTAACCCTGCACAAAATTTATGCCCATGGAATTAAAGAACTTAAAAACGCTCTTTGCAAGTGGACCGCCACCGCAGATTGCAATCCGCAGCGAATAGATGTTTGCCTTTTTAAGCACGCTCTTGAACATCTTCTTGCCCGGGTTAACACCAAAAACCTTCTTTATAAGGTAGGAAAGATTCATCAAAAAGCTCATTATTCCGTAGACAAAGGCACCCTTTTCCTTTATCCCCTTGATAATTCCAGCCGCAAGCTTGTTAAAGAGAAGGGGCACGCCCAAAAGCATTGTTATGTGGCCTTCCTTAAGCTCCTTCATCAGGCGGCTAACTGCCATGCTCTTTCCAAAGACGCATTCCGCCCCTACGGAAATGGTTTCTATCAAGACGGCAAGCATTGTGTAGGCATGGTGAACCGGCAAAAGGGCATAAAAAACGTCGTCCTTGGTAATAATCATGTTGCGCTGGGCAATAAAGGAATCGCTAACAAGATTCTTGTGGCTAAGCATAACCCCCTTGGGCTTACCGGTAGTTCCGCTGGTAAAAAGAATGGCTGCGGTATCCTCAAGCTCTGGCATCTCAATCTCCGGCTTTTCGTCCGTAGTAAGATTGTAGGCATACTTATCCTTGAACTTGGGGCTTAGCGAATAAACCTTAAAATCATTTTTCTTATTTGCGTAATATTCGTACTTTTCCTCGTCAACAAAAAGAAATTTTGGCTTTGCGGTAGCCAAAAGATTTTCCTGCTCCTCGTTGTGAAGGGCAAAATCCAGCGGGCAAATTGTAGCACCCGCAAAAAGGGCAGCAAAATAAACCACTGCCCATTCAGGAGAATTTTTCCCGGTAACGGCAATCCTGTCCCCTCTTTTTACACCGTTCACGGCAAGCCAGTCTGCCAAGCCCTGAATCTTCTGTACAACCTGGGTGTAGGTAAGGGCATTCCTTGCTCCACCTGGACCTTCAAAATCCGTAAAACAGGCATTATTTGGTACGCGGTCAAGGCTAATCTTAAAAAGCTCTGGCAGCGTAGGCCATTCACCTGAATAAAGCTTTCCCTTGTAGGGCGTAATTATGGCGGTCGGGTCGTAATTCTTAAGACTTTTCATCTCTACATCCTGGTTTTTAAGTTTAAATAAAATCTTCTATATAATTCAAGAATAATACTAAATTTCATTGGTGTAAAGTTTTTTCTTTTTATTTCTTTCTGGAGCGCACCTCTTTCATCTACTGTGTCCGGCACTCCGTGTCCGTCCAGCCCCTCCTTGGCTTTTTTCCCCGAACGCAAACAAGCAGCGCCATGGAGGGCGCGTTATTTTTTAGCAAACAGAACCGGCAAGTTTTCGGAAGAAAACTTGCGGGAAAAAATACCAAGGAGGGTATTTTTTCCCGCTTTCCAGGGTTCCGGGGGCCCCAACCCCCTCCATTGCCTTTCGGCAACCGCTTCGCGGCCCTTCCAATCGGGGCTAGGCTTTATATGCAAAAGGCGTAACACAGCTTATTATTTCCTGCTCAAGCTTGCAGTTATTTTTTAGCATGTATTCAATCACATCCGCATAGAAATTGTTTTTTTCAGAAAGACTGGCCAGCCGTGCCCTGTCATTTTCTGAAAGGCTTATCCAATTTTCCTTGTTCGCATCCAGCGTCCCGACATCCATGTTTTGCGGAAGAAAGTTTATTCCGGTTTTTGATTTCAAATGCTCAAGGATATAAAATCCGCCGGCATCAATGTCACCGAAGTGTTTAAAGACTGTACCAGGATTCCGTCTTTCAACAAGTTTTATAAAATCCCTCTTCACCGAGTTGTGGAATCCGCCCAAATAAATCACAAGCTCGTTCGTCGCCTTGTATTTATGAAAGCTGGTAAGATTTTCTATCGTGATTACGGACGCACCGTTCAGCTCCACGGAGCAAAGAGATTTTAAAGTCTGAGTCGAAAGGGCAATGTCACCGGAGATTTTTTCGAGGTCGATTTTCTGTTCCGCAAAGACAAGGAGCCCGCACCCCTTTACCATTACATAGGTGGGAGTCTTTATAATGTTGTGCTCCTCCAAAACAGTTTCCTTGTCATCGTATTCGCCGTATTTATATAGAAGGGAACGCACCGGACTTTCAATCTCTTCAAGGTGTTTTGAATTGTTGAAAAGCTTTACGGAAAGTTCCCGGATAAAAATCTCCTCCTCATTTGAAAGCACTTCTTTTACGGCCAAAAGCAAATCCTCGTACTCCGCCAAATCACCGCCGAAAAACTGGACAGATTTATTCTGTCTGAGTCTTTCTCTCTGCTCCTGAATATACAAATGGAGGGGCTTGTTTAATTCAGGGCTTCCCGGAATATTTTCATATTGCGAAATATTTTCATATTTCTGCCAGATTTCCTTTAGCTTGGAATTCACATCGCTTTTTGGAGTTCTGCCTGTCTCCGCATAACATACATCAAGACAATCAAGATGCAAAGTGATTGTCCTGATTTTTCCGCCTCTCTCCCTTTGGAGCGTCACAAGTTTTTTTCCTTCCAGCATCGTGCAAACCTGGTTCAGCTCTGTGTAAAAATCAAATGCAGAATCATCATCGTATTTTGGAAAAAGTTTTGACACCCTTATGCTGAATGACTGCCTCACTTTGTTGTCGCCCGTGAAGGTCTTGCTTTTTTCGTAGAGGTCAATGAGCGTGTTCAGGATTTTTGATTTTATTTTGTTCATTGCCTCAACCTTCTATTCCCCGTAATACTTGAAGTCTTCCACAAAGCTGATTGTGTCCTCCCGCATTACGGTCAGGACGGAATCCACATTTTCTTCTATGTCCTGAATCTTTGGGCTTGGAGCGACAAGAATTGTCTGGAACTGGAGCTCGTTAAAAAATTTCATTATGGAAGAAATGCGCTGTTCATCCATGTTGTTGAAGGCTTCGTCCAAAAGCAAAAGACGCACGCAGTTGTTGCTCTTGTAGATGTTGTTCAGTGACGCGGCCATTATCACGTAGAAGGGAACCTGGGATTCTCCGCCGGAATTGCTCTTTGCCTTGGCAGAAAGACGCTGAACCGTTCCGTTGCTCTTGTGAATCTCAATGTCATAATCAAGATAAGTCCTGTAGTCAGTGTACTCACGAACCGCGGCATCGCTTGAATCTCCCGATTTTATTTTATCGAACAGCTCCTCTATCTCTTCCTTGTACTGGCTTTCAAAATTGCTGGTAAAAAGTCCTTCCCCTCCAACATTGTCATCCGCCATAATCATGTTGTAAAGGTTCCGCTTCTGGTTGTTGGGAGTAATGATGAACTTGTATGTGTCCTCGCCATAGTTTATGTCTTTGAGCGCTTTTTTTAGGTTGTCAAATTCATAGCGGGCACTTTCGATGGACTCCTTCATCTTGGAAAGGAACTCGTTTTTGAATATATCCTCGCACTTGTCCTTGGCAGAACGTATTGACTCCTCGTAATACACAATTTGAACACCATTAAGTTTGTCAAACTGACTTTTGTACTGCTCAAAGCCTTCTGTGCCGGAAACAAAATCCTTTCCAAAAATCTGATTGTATTCCCCCTGCATCTGGTACAAGCCCTTAAAGGTTTTTTCTCCATTTAAAAGGCGTGAAGCCCTGTTGTCATAAACTGCCTTTTGCCGGTTATAGTTTTCCTTTGCTTCCTCAAGCGTGCGGCTCTTGCTAAGCTCGATATATTTTTCATTTGCCTCTTGATAAAGGGATGCGTTAAAATCCTGCTCATGAACAAGCTCCGCGTTTTTACTCTCAAGTAGGGACTCTAAATCTGCTCTTTCAGTTTCACAGTTGTTTATGGCATCGCTTAGGCTGCGCTCTTCTCCAACAAGGGAATCCTTTTTCCGGGACAAATCTCCTTCCTTCTTTTCCGCCTCGCTGATTTGATTCTGCAGCTGAATGATGTCCGGATTCTTTGTGAATTTCTCAAGGGCGGCTTTTTCTTCCTCAAGATGATTTTCCGTCTCCGAAAGCCTGTTGGGACTTTCCATGTTCTGTCTTATCATCTCAAAGTTTACTGCGGAATATTTTTCTATCACTTTTGAATGCACGTCGATTTTCTGCCTTAGGGAAGGAAGCTTTTCATTCAACTCCTTGTACTGAGTCCTTGCATTTTTTAGCTGAACTTCAATAGCGTCTTTTCCGATGTAGGGAGTTCCGTAAATCCTTGGATCAATTTTTCTTGAGACATAATTCTTGTAGACCATGCAGTCTTTTGTAATTGCCGAATCATAGTTTTCAAGCTCAGCAAGATTTTCACAGCATATAACCTGACCCAAAACATAATCGGCATAACGGCGGGCATAGCGGTTTTCGGTCTCAACAAAATGCGCTAGTGAATTTGAGTCCGCTTCCACTTGGGGTAACTTTCTAAAATTGATGATTCCCTGACTGTAACTCTTTTTGTTCGCCTTGTAAATTTCCAGCGCAAGATTGTAATGCTCGGGCTCCACGACAAGATAAAAACGCTGTGTGTTCAAGTATCCCTCAATGGCATTTGTCCAGCTCTTGTCGGTAATTGAAAGAAGCTCCGCAAAAATATAAACAGGAGAATCTATCCCTTTTTCCGCAAATTCCTTTTTGATGCATTCACGAAGCCTCTCGGTTTCAGCAGGAAAATGGATTGTCTTTTCTTCAAGTGATTTTATCTCTGAGTCAAGTTCCGAAAGCTTTGTTGAAATTTCTTTCCGCTCCTGCTCAAGATGAAATTTCTCTTCCCGCACATTTTCCATTTCTGATGAGACAAAAGTTTCCGCCGCATAAATGACCTCCGCTTTTTTGCTCACGTCAGCATTTTCACCGATGACTTTGAAATCTTCTGCACTAAAAGGAATGTCTTTCAATTCCTGCATAAGAGACAAAAAGTTTTTAAGCTCATTGTAATACTTAAAAAGAAGTGCAAGCCTTTCCGTCTGATCTTTCTTTTCAACCTCAAGTTTTTCAATCGACGACTCAAGGTTTGCCGTATATTTTTTGTAATCAGAACTTTCGTAAGTCTGGTTGAGCTTCATGAGTTTTTCACTCACATTTTTTAACTCGGTTTCAATTCCTTTCCGCTCAGAAACAAGCGACTTAATTTTCTGCTCGGAAATTTTAATCGTGGCATCACACTTTTCCATTTGATTTTTGAGAACGTCTTTTTCAATGATTTTTACAAGCAGATTGTTCACGCTCTGGTTGTGCTCATTCTCCTTTATCTCATCAAACCGCCTTATGATTTTCTCAAGCTCATCCCGCTCAAGCTTTGCCTTCTTCAACGTCTTTTCAAATTCATTCAGGACATCTATGCTTTCACGAAGGGACTGTACGTCTATATTTTTTTCCGTAAGGACATACTTGTTGATAAAATCCTTGACGTTATCCACAGGACGGAAGGCAAGTGCCTTTAAGAGAACCTCGAAAAATTTTTCCTCAAGATTTCCAAGCCGGTGACGGAGATTTTCCTTGTACTCCGACACAGTTTTTATGTAGCGGATTTTCTCTTCACTCTTGCGGAATTCATCTGCCATTGCGGGTTTCTGGCTTCCGTCTTCTGCACCGACTAAAAATGAAAAATCATCAAGGCTACCGTTTTCTATGTACCATCTTTTTACAGGAGTCTCATTTTCATTTCCAGAAGTAACATGGACTCCAACCACAAAGTAGCGGCGTTCCTTTTCCTCATAAAACTCAAGGGCAACATTGCTGATTACAAGTCCTTCACGAAGATATGTCTTTTCCGTCGTGTCAATTTTGCAGCGGACATAACTCTTCAGGTCACGGTCGGAGTTTTCATTTGCGGCCTTGTTGAATTTCGTTGTGTTCCCGGTAAGCACCATCTGGATTGCATCAAGCACGGTGGATTTCCCCGCGGCATTTTCTCCACTGATTAAAACAGAGCCACAGTCAATGGGAAAAGTTTCGTCACCAAAATACATCCAGTTTACAAGACGGACCCTATTCAGCTTCTTCGTCTGTATCGTCTGCATCATTTCCTCCTTCATAAGATTCAAGCCGTTCCTTTACGCTTTCATACAAGTGCGTTATTCCTTCATTGGGAATCGCAATCATTATGGAAGGATATATTTCAATTCTGGTTTCACCGTCCTTAATATCAGAGGTAAGATTTCTTATGAGATTGTAACGTTTGAAAAGAGCAAAAATTTCACGCTCACTGTTTTGATCCAGCTTCTGCTTGTTTTTGATTTTTAGGACATTGTATTTGTCACGGATGTCCTGAACGCTGACCGTAACCCTGTCTCCGTCGGTGGAAAGGTCGTTTCGTTTTTCTAGGTAGAGAAGCTTTATGATTAAGAACATTATGCTCTGGAATTTCGTAAACTGTAGCCTGCCGGTGCCGTTCCTGTTTTTAATTGAAATCAGTCCAATATCCTCATCAATTCTTATGTCGTAACCAAGCATGTCAAAAAAGATGCCGAAGCTTTCCCTGTTGTCCTTGATGTAAATGTAATCCTGCCTTGTGTCCTCTTTCTTTTTGAGGATAAAACATCGGTTCAGGAGATTGTTGGCGGCGCGTGAAAATTTTTCCTTTTGGCTGCTTGAAGACGCGATTGGTTCCAGAGGCTCAAACATTTATAATTTTCCTCCTGCAATTTTCTTTTTTACTATCTCAAAGTCCATGAACTCAGCTTTGTTCGTGCGTACTCTGTTTGTTGTTCTTTTTACGCCGTAGTGCCTTGAGCTTTGCGCGAAGAGACGGATATAAATCAGAGTCTCAAAATCCTTCCTGTTTTCTATTTTAATCTCAGATGCAAGGAATGAATTGCGTGAGCCGAATCTTTCACTGACAAAATCTTCAATCTTTTTCCGGTAAATCCTCAGCTGCTGCCTGTCCTGCAAAAGTTTTTTCTTGAGCTCCTTTTCTTCCCTTGTCAAACTTTCAGCCGCTTGAATGGAAGCGACCGCATCATAGCTTTTCTTTTCGGGAACTTTCTTGACGGATTCTTCGCTAATGAATTTTTGGGAAAACACGTCGAACAAATCTCCGTCAAGTTCCTCATCATCATCTGAAAACTCGGAGAGGTAGCGTAAAATCGAATTGATTTTTCCCTCCTGATTTGTTCCGCTTGAAAGCTCAAACTTTGCCCGGGCAGCAGCATTTTTCATGTAGTGATTGTTCTTACGGTCAATGTCAGCGATTATCTTGTCAAGATTTTCAAACGCGCTTTTTACATCGACGATGATTTCCACAATCTTTTCCCTTGCAATGTCCTTGTTTTCCTCCTGCTCAATCTCCATGTAGCCGCTCACCAAATCGTTCATTATCTGCGGGGTTGAAAGCATCTTGTCCAGATTTATTTTTATGGACTGGCGGAAGCGGCCAACGTTCTCGCTGGTCTTAAGGCGGTAGAGCGATTTAGACACAATCTCATCGTTGTAAGACGCGAAGAGTTCAAGCACCGCATTCAGCTCCTTGTTTTTGGTCTGCCGGTCGATGTGCTTTTTGATTGAAATGCTTAGTTTTTTCAGGCTGGAAACAAGCTGCTCGGTACTTGCCGCCACGTTTTTCAAAATGAACTGGTAGGGCTTTGAATACAATTCCTCGTTCTGCAACACCGCGTGAATCTGGGAAATCAGTCCCTGGTATTCTGTCTCTTCGTTTCTGATGACCTCATTCATCGTGCGGATAAAGGAAACGGCATTATCAGTCAAAAGAACATTTTGTACGTAATTTTTTTCATCTTCAAAATCAAGCCATCCGCAGTTTTTAAGATAATTGATTGTCCCCTGTGCCTTGCTTCTGGCATCCTTTTCGAAATCCCCGTCGTCATCCCCAAAAGTGATTTCATCCGTCCGCGAATTGAAATAGTCAGTGAGTGTCGCAACAATATTTTCCCTGTTCACACCATAAGAGATTTCTGATTTATACGAACTGTATATTGCCAAAAGACAGTCCGCATACTGGTCCCTGTATCGGCTTACGAGCGGCTTAAAAAAATCCTGCGGCAATACGGAAAAAAGGTTCTTCATATTGATATTATATTGAAGAAGATTTTATCATATTCTGCAAAAAGTTTCACCCACTTTCACTGTTGTAGGATGAGGCAGACTTTATTTCAACCATACTTAAATTGGTGTGTAAAACGGAACAAAATGCAAGTTGAACTTGCGATTTGTACCAAAAATCTAAATCATATCACTTCCTTACACCTTCAGAACCGCTTTCCATTCACCTTCTTTAAAGCCCGTGCAGACTGCATCGTCGGTCACAAGAAGGGGTCTTTTTACCAGCATGCCGTCACTTGCCAAAAGCTTAAACTGCTCATCCTCGCTCATGCCCGGAAGTTTTGCGGAAAGTTCCATCTCTCGGTAAAGGATTCCGCTGGTATTGAAAAACTTTTTAAGCGGTAGCCCGGATTTTTTATGCAGCGCACGCAATGTCTTTTCGTCCGGATTCTCGCCCTTAATGTCGATTTTCTTGTAGTCCACACCCTTTGCCTCAAGCCAGGCAAGAGCCTTTTTGCATGTGGAACATCGGTCGTAACAATAGACTTTTGTCATAGTTTTACTCCTTATATCGCAGCATTTTAAAAATCAAAAATCCTTTCTAGAATCCTTTTACTCTTTTTCATTTTGTTTTTCCTATTTACTTATCAAGTTGCAATTTTCTTTCTGTAGAATTTCCGTTTTGTGAAAATCAGTAAGAGAACATTCTGAAATAAGACGTTTTAGGAATTTTTGGCTCATAACTATTTTATAAAAACTTGCCATAATGGTTCTGGCACAAATCACTTACAGACAAGGACTTAACTTATACTCTATCACAGTTTCAGCACAATTACCAGCGACAGCGACCTGTACCACGCCTGTGTCAGTTCTCATATCACGAGAGCGAACCTTGCGCATGCAAATGAAAAGCGTCCCTGCGAGCTGTTCCAGAAATTTTATTCAAGCAGAGGGTTCAATACCTCCGACGCGACGAGAATCAGCCTGAACATGAACGACTTCAGATTCTGCTCAGAAATTTCCGTAGTTCTTTTCAAGCAAAGGAATCTTAAGAAATGGTTTACAAGGGTCTACAAAAAATCGCCTCCCAAACCACCGCCTTCATTATGCCAAACTAAGTCCGTGCTACTACGATATCCGTTTTCTTACCAAGTCACAAAAATATTCCAAAGAACCTTTGCCCTGCACTAAAAGCGATGCTTCTGATAAAAATTCAACGTCAGCATTTGATTCGTTCATGCGCGGAGCATAATCTACACAGGGAGTAAAAAAAGATTCGTAAACAAAATTTCCATCATCATCCAGGCAATCAACAGGTACGGTTATGTCACTCGAATCGCGGCAACGCTTGCAGATGTTTTTTAACTTCCCGTTTTTCTCTCCTCCAAGATGATTTACGACACCAATTTTTCCGCTCGACAAATCTTGAACAAGGTCGCCGTCATTAAAAGGAAATGGAATTTCACAATAAAAATTATCCAGCCTGTTATCTGAATCAAAAACTTCTGTCCCAACAAAAGAAGAATCAACGCGTAAAAGTTCGCCCTTGTTATTGAAGGTTCCAGAGACATATTCATCAGGCTTATCAATTGTGCGAAGAGTGATTTTAAAAGTCAGAAGATTTTCCGCCGCATCAGATTCTACAAACTCAATCGCATTTTCTATA
>DFJV01000086.1 GCA_002373205.1 Treponema sp. UBA3662 | reverse complement strand
GAATTTTTGATGAACTTGTCAAAGATGATTTTTCAAAAACAAATCCGGTCGTGTTTCTAAGAAGGTCTTTAACATTATATTCTCTTGGTAAATATGAAGATGCAAAAAGAGATATAGAAATATGCCTGGAGTTGCGACCATTTTCTCTAAAGCCCATGTTTTGCCGCTCTCTTATAAATACAGCCTTAAAAGATTATGATTCGGCTTTGGCGGATATTGATTATTGTTTGGGGGAAGATTATTTTTGGGCGGACGCTCATCAACTGAAAGGAGAAATACATCTATACCAAAAAAAATATTCCGATGCATTGAATGAATTTGAAAAGGCGGTTTCAATTTCGGGAAATTCGCATAAGGCTGAATATTTCTCGGACCGGGGATTTGCGCATTACTACCTGCAGAATTATGATAAGGCAAAGGAAGATTTTCTTTATTCCTTAACAATGGCAGAAAAAGAGGATGCGTACCTGTGCCTTGTTGATGTTTGCTACAAGTTGCAGCAATACGACGAGGGGATAAAATATGCAAATATCCTTATAAGCCGGGGACAACGTTCTGACGAGGCAATCATTGAACGCGCCTACATTTATCTTGTACAGGAGCGTTATGACGAAGTTAAGCGAGATTTGGATTCGCTAAAGAAATCATGTGACGACAAACCGGCATACCATAAGGTAAAAGGAATTTATTTTATTCTAAAAGGAGACATGAATTCTGCGTCAAAAGAATTGGACAAGGCACAAAAATTGAATCCAAATGATACTGATGTTCTTTTGTTACAGGAAGCGTTAAATTCAAACGAGACGAACATTCAAACGATTTTAAATTCTAAAATTCATAGCTATAATTTTTGACACTGCACTTGCACAACGTTCTCGCCTTTAGCCTAGCCCAGATTATAAGGGCTGCAAGAACGTCGTGTAAGAAATAATATTTTGACCCCCCCACATCTAGCGTCCCTGCTCCACCGCAAACCCACCCCTATTATTCCCAGCAATCATCATTTATGGGAATAAGCTTTTTGTGGAAATGGCCTTTTTGCAGATGGAGCCTAGCCCCGATTGGAAGGGCGGCGAAGCCGTTGCCGCCAGGCAATGGAGCGGGAAGGGACCCGCGGAACCCTGGAAAGCGGGGAATGCGGTGGATTTGACCGGTGTCGTAGACCCAAGCACAGAGGAAGATTCAGTATGCTCCAGAAGAAGAAGAAAATGCCCCTTTACGCAAATTTCATTTTTAGGTAAAATAAGTGCCCTATGGAATTCACACAAGAACTAATTGATTCATTAAAAGTTAATGAAGTAGAAATCATGCAGAAAATCGCTGAAGAGCTGAACATTAAGATTGCTCAGGTCAGCGCAGTTATCAGCTTGGTGCAGGAAGGCTGTACCATTCCTTTTATTTCCCGCTACCGCAAAGAAAAGCACGGTTCGTTGGACGAGGTTCAAGTCCGCGAATGCGACCATCTTTTTACAAGCTATAAAAATCTTGAAGAACGCCGCCTCGAAATAGTAAAGGGCATTTTTGCACAGAACAAGCTAACCGAAAGTCTTTACAAAGCCACAATGTCCGCAAAGACTCTTACCGAACTTGAAGACCTTTGGGCTCCATTCAAGAAAAAGAAGAAGACTCGCGGTATGGTTGCCGCAGAAAAGGGTCTTGAACCGCTTGCAGATGCAATGACGGAGCTTGACGACAAGGCAATCGAAGCAAAGGCAGAGGAATTTGTAAAGGAAAATACGGAGCAGCCCGAGCTTAGCGTTGCCTCAAAGGAAGACGCTCTTAAGGGTGCCCAGGACATTCTTGCTGAGCGCGTTTCCCAGGACACAAAGAACCGTGAAGATATTCATTCCTATTATATGGACACCGGTTCAATCGTTACAAAGGGTATTGTTCCCGACGGTCAGGATGCCGAGACAGCAGAAAAGACTTCCACTTACAAGATGTACTGGGACTATTCGGAACCCCTTAACAAGGTAAAGCCCCACCACATTCTTGCAATCAACCGTGCAGAGCGCGAAAATGCCCTTGAAGTTACGCTGGACGTTAGCGTTGCGGATGCAGTAAAAGAAATCCAGGCAAAGTACAAGCTGCCAAACAAATATTATAAGGATGCCGTGGAAGACGGTGTTGTCCGCCTTTTAAGCCCAGCCGTTCTCCGCGAAATCCGCAGTGACGAGACGGATGCCGCAGACGAGCGTGGAATTAGCCTCTTTAGCGAAAACCTTAAGAACCTTTTGATGACACAGCCAATCAAGGGAACACGTGTTCTTGGTGTTGACCCTGGAATCCGCACTGGTACAAAATGTGCCGCCCTTGACGAAACTGGCAAATACCTTGGCTACTTCCTTATCAAACAGGTTACTGCCCCGGATGAAGCCTACAATGCCGTAAAGCTTGCCATTAAAAAGTACAACATTCAGGTTGTTGCGGTTGGAAACGGAACTGGAAGCCCGGAAGTTCAGGCTATTGTTAGCAAGGTAATAAGCGAAAACTACCCGGACGTGCGCTATACAGTTGTTGATGAATCTGGTGCATCCGTTTATTCAGCAAGTGACATTGCCCGCGAGGAATTCCCCGACCTTGACCTTACAATCCGCGGTGCCATTAGCATGGGCCGCCGTTTGCAGGATCCGCTGGCCGAACTTGTAAAGATTGATCCAAAGGCAATTGGTGTTGGCCTTTACCAGCACGACGTAAACCAGAAAAAGCTTAGCGAGACTCTGGACGAAGTTGTAAGCTCTGTAGTAAACCAGGTTGGCGTAAACCTTAACACGGCATCCGCATCGCTCCTAAAGTACGTTTCTGGCATTTCCTCAAGCCTTGCAAAGAAAATTGTTGCCTACCGCGATGCAAACGGAAAGATTACCAGCCGTGAAGATCTTAAGAAGGTAAGCGGACTTGGACCAAAAGCCTTTGAGCAGTGTGCAGGATTCCTTAAGATTCCCGAAAGCGACAATCCTCTGGACAACACATGGGTTCACCCGGAAAACTACGAGGTTGCAAAAGACGTGCTTCCTTTGGTTCAGAAAAAGGAAAAAATCTCTGCTGAATTAAAGAAGCAGCTTGAAGAAAAATATTCTGTAGGCGAAACCACTATCAACGACATTGTGGACGAGCTTGCAAAGCCCAACCGCGACCCGCGCGATGACTGTCCGGCTCCAATCATGCAGAAGGGCGTAGTCAAGTTTGAGGATTTGACCGTTGGCATGAAGGTAACTGGAAAAATCAAGAACGTTGTTGACTTTGGCGCATTTGTTGACATTGGCTTGCACGAAACAGGCCTTATCCACATAAGCGAACTTAGCGACGAATTTGTTTCTGACCCGCTTGAAGTAATCAAGGTTGGAGACGTAAAGGAATTTACGATTATTGACCTTGATGAAGCAAGAAGAAGAATTAGCCTTTCTCTAAAGAGCGACGCATCTTCCAGGGGAAGTTCAGCTTCTCACGGCAGCACAAGTTCTTCAGCCGGCACATCAGCAGGTGGAAAGAAGAAGATGCTTATCGTAAAGAAGGGCTCTGCTTCCGGCAAACCCGGCATGGCATCCGCTTCTGCAGCAAAAGGCAACGGTCAGCGCAGGGAGCGCCAGAACTACGGCAGTGACGACGGAATGAAGTACAATCCATTTGCTGTCCTTTTAAAGAAATAAGACGCTAAAGACAAGAAAAAAAAATAATTTTGTAAAACAGACTTTTTCATGGTATAATAAATTTGTCGTGAAAAAGTCTGTTTCTTTTTTTTTAATGATATTTGCAACAGTTTTTATTGCATTCTCTCTTTTCCTGTCATCCAGATCTACAAAATGGACCCACCAGTCATTTTTTAAAGCCGTATCCCCCTGGTCAAAGCTGAATTCAGGCTGGATTATTGACGGCGAAACTTCTTCTATTCAAGACGGAAAGCTTTCCATAAAACGCGTATTTTCCCAAAATGACTGCCTAAAGGAACTTTTTTTCATCACGCACAACCAAAACGTATTCATGACCATAGACGACGGAAGCGAAACAAGAACTTTGTATAGCTCCGGCTATTCAGGCAAGCAGCTCATTGGTTCGGAAAGCGGCAACGCAATTCATGTGGTAAAAATCCCGGAATGCAGGGTTCCGCGCTTTGTTATTACGATTCAATTTAAAAAGAATTTCACTTCCAAAAATGAACAGTTCAACAGATGGTACTACCAGATGTTCAGGGGAACAATTCCCACGATATACATAGGCAATGAAGACACCTGCATCTCCAGCTGCATTCTAAAAAGCCTTTACCAGGTTATTCCCATTGTATTGCAGCTGATTTCCGCAGGAATCATATTGATTTTCTACTTTGTAAACCACAGGAACATGAAAAGCAGGCGCTGCCTCCACATTTTCTGGTTCACAATGATAACGACCATTTGCCTCTTGTGCGAAAGCCACATTGGTTTTTTGTTTTCCAAAAACACCTTCTCCCTCTACCTGCTTTCAACACTGTTCATTGCAATAAGACCTTCCGCCTTTATGTTCCTCCTTCAGGAAAAAAAGCTTCTTTCAAAAGACGAAAGAATCTATAAATTGCTGAACCTTATAATCCTTGCCAACATATTCATAACATGTGCCTTGTCCTTCTGCACCTTCATTCCCTTTACATTCGTAAGGATTTACCTTTTGGCCTTTAACTTTATCCTTGACTGCTACGGTATTATCCTTATCTTCTCTGATTCATTTTCCATTAAGGCAACGCTTGACGTGCTGGATGTGCTAATACTTATAAACATGGCAGGCTTTACCATTGATATGGTAAGGCAAATTTTCTTTGGGGATTCAACGGACCTCTTCTTCTTTACAAGAATCGGCATTCTTTTCATTTATATCTTCTACATCTTTAACGCAATACAGGATTTCTTTAACAAGGAACTCGTAAAAGCCCGTTCGGAAACGCTAAAAAATGCAACTGAAAGGGACATGCTTACAGGCTGCCTTAACTTCCATAACATGGAAAAGCAGGAGATTAAAAATGATTTTGTAATGTTCCTCTTTAACATAACGAACATAGACAATATTTTTAGCGAAAATGGCCAGAATGAAAAAAACAATGCCCTGCGAAGTTTTGCCCAAATCCTAAAGATAGAATTCCTTAAGGATCCAATTTACAAGCTCTACTCTGCAAAATTCGGGGTAATAGGAAGCAACCGCTCCAACGAAATCTGCGAAAAACAGATTCAGGATATTGTTATGAATGTTGAAGGCTACAACAAGCTCTCCATGAACTCAAAGATAAAGATTGCCTACACTTATGGCCGCTTTGATGCCGCCACGGACACAAACTTGGACGGTCTTTACTCCCGGCTCCTTGTGGACCTCCACAAAAAAAGCGTGGGAATATAAAAGAAAACAAAACCTATTCACTAAATCAAAGAATTGTTGTATACTTTGCGCAAAGTTTTAAAATATGGCTTTTGTGCAAGGATAAACAAATGAACAAAATCATCGAAAAGAGGCAGCTGTCGGAAAGCGTATTCTATATGAAATTTGAAGCTGCCGACATTGCAAAGAACCGTAAGGCAGGACAATTCCTTATTGTCCAGATTGATTCAGAATACGGTGAGCGTATTCCGCTTACAATTGCAGATGCCAATGCGGAAGAAGGCTGGATTGCCATCGTCTTCCAGGCCGTGGGTGCTACAACTTACAAACTTTCCAAACTCAAGGCCGGTGACTACCTTGCCGGAGTTTTAGGCCCCTTGGGAACCCCTTCAAATATCCAGAAATACGATGCACCGGTTGTCTGCGTTGGCGGCGGTATTGGAACTGCACCTCTTTACCCGATTGTCCAGGCTTTAAAAGATGCAGGCAACAAGGTTTACGTTATCATTGCAGCCCGCAACAAAGACCTCCTTATCTTTGTGGACGAAATGAAGGCTGTTGCAGACCAGGTATTCATCATGACGGATGACGGTTCAGCAGGAGAAAAGGGCGTTGCTACAATTCCTCTTGAACGCCTTTGCCAGGAAGAAGTTCCGCCTGCAGAAGTTATTGCAATTGGCCCGCCAATAATGATGAAGTTTGCATGCGCAACAACAAAGAAATACAATGTTAAGACAACGGTTTCTCTTAATACAATTATGATTGACGGTACGGGAATGTGCGGTGGATGCCGTGTTTCCGTTGGCGGTAAGACAAAGTTTGTCTGCGTGGACGGCCCCGACTTTGACGGTCATGAAGTTGACTGGAACAACATGATGACCCGCATGAAGTCCTTTAAGAAGCAGGAGCTGGAAGCCGACCACAAATGCAATCTGGAAGTACAGGCTGGTCGTCTTGTCCAGATGCAGGCTGCCTCAAAATAATCAAATCAGGAGAATACTATGGCTGAACATATCCCGGCAGAAAAACTTGCAGAAACAGGCAAGGCTGAATATACAAAACTCGAAGGTCTGTTAAAGAACGGCCCTCTCGCAAACAAAGACCGCATGGCAATTCCCCAGCAGATAATGCCAGCTGGAGAACCAAAGGTGCGCGCCCGCCAGATGACGGAAGTTGCACTTGGCTATACCAAAGAGCAGGCTATTGTAGAGGCAAACCGCTGCCTTCAGTGCAAGAACGAGCCTTGCGTAAAGGGGTGCCCGGTTAACGTGCACATTCCCCAGTTTATTGCCCAGGTTGCAAAGGGTGAATTTAAGGCCGCAGCAGACATTATTAAGGAAACAAACCTTTTGCCGGCAATCTGTGGCCGCGTTTGCCCCCAGGAAAAGCAGTGCCAGGGCCAATGTACGGTTGGCAAAGTGTACAAGAGCGCAGAAAAAGCAGTAAGCATTGGCCGCTTGGAACGCTTTGTAGCCGATTACGAACGCAACAACAATCTTACAACAATGCCGGCTGTTGCAGCTTCCACAGGCAAGAAGGTTGCAGTTATCGGTTCAGGCCCAGCAGGTCTTACAGTTGCAGCAGACTGCCGCCGCGCTGGTCACGATGTTACGGTATTTGAAGCATTCCACAAGGCTGGTGGCGTTATGGTCTACGGAATCCCGGAATTCCGCCTGCCAAAGTCCATTGTTCAGAATGAAGTTGAAAACCTTAAGAAGATGGGCGTAAACTTTGAGATGAACTTCCTTGTTGGCCGCACATCAACCGTCCAGCAGATTTTGACGGAAAAAGGCTTTGATGCCGCATTCGTAGGAACAGGCGCTGGTCTTCCAAAATTCTTTGGCATTCCTGGTGAAAATTACATCGGTGTTTTCTCTGCAAACGAATATCTTACCCGCGCAAACCTGATGAAGGCTTACGATGCAGAAAAAGCAGACACTCCTTTCTACAGCGCAAAGACCGTCGTAGTTTGTGGCGGTGGAAACGTTGCAATGGATGCAGCCCGCATGGCATTGCGCCTCGGTGCAGAAAAAGTGTATGTCGTTTACCGCCGTACAAGAACAGAAATGCCGGCCCGTGCAGAAGAAGTTGAGCATGCAGAAGAAGAGGGTGTTGAATTCCGCTTCCTTGAAAACCCGGTAGAAATTCTTGGCAACGAAGAAACAGGAACAGTTACAGGACTCAAGGCTCTTAGCTATGAACTTGGCGAACCAGATGCCTCTGGCCGCAGAAGCCCAGTTCCAGTTGCAGGCAGTGAGCACGAAATTCCATGTGACGCGGTAATCGTAGCCCTTGGAAACAACTCAAACCCGCTCATCCCAAAGACAACGCCAGAAATCAAGACTGACCCCAAGGGCCACATTCAGGTTGATGAAAAGCAGGAAACCAGCATGACAAAGGTATGGGCAGGCGGAGACATTGTTCTTGGTGCTGCAACCGTAATTCTTGCCATGGGTGAAGGCCGCAAGGCAGCCGCAAGCATCAACGAATACCTTTCAAAATAACACACACAAAACAATAAGCCGTCCTTTGCGCAACACTTCTTGTGCAGAGGGCGGTATTTTTTTAGAACCAGACCTACCTGTAAAATTTAGTCCAAAACAAGCACATTTTTCCCTTGACAAATCCAAATTCACTAATTAGACTTAAAATATATATACTAGGAGGTTCTAACTTGAATTTTTTAAAAAAAGTAATACCCTTATTCGTTCTTGCAAGCCTTATTTCTTCATGTTCTTCTTCCCAACAGACTGCGGTGAATTATCCGCAGCAAAATTTTATTGACTGGGAAGGCCGTTCTTCAAATGGAGATGTTCCTGCATGGATAGAACCTGCCCTAAACAATGACCTGGACAACCTTCCGTCTTCACTTCAGCAGAAGCTAAAGAACAAGTATTTTATTGTAATCGAATCCCGCCGCGACCGCATGGACAAAACTTCCGATGCAGAGCTAAAGCAGGCTCAGCAGATTGCACAGGCAGACTATATGTCCTGCATAGCCCGCAACTTGAACACAGGAATCGATGCCTACTCAAAGGGTAGCCTAACAAACAACAAGGATACAAAGAAGTACCTTCAGGATGCAGCTTCAAATGCAAAATTCAGCGGATTCAACAAGGTAACGGAAAGCTGGGTTTTGACAAGGTCATACAGCTCAAAGAAAAAGGCAAATGTAGACACATACAAGGTCTTCCAGATTTATGCATGTGACAAAGGTTCTTGGCAGTCTCAGGCACAAAGCTACATAAAAAATGTCTGTTCCCAGGACACGACCAACGAAAAACTGAACGACGTTGCAAAGCACTCAAAACAGATTGCAAACATTATCTTGCCTTCAAAAGCAACAATAATAACATCTGTTGACGTAAAATAGCCCTAGCGACAACTAAGACCACCCGCCTTTGACCGTTTGCGAAACCGTTCATGGGCGGTTTTTTTATTACGAATGATAAAATCAATATCAAGGAGTTTTTTATGGCAAAACACGAATGCAAGGTATGCGGATATGTTTATGATGTAGAAGAGGGCGACAGGGAAAACGGTGTTGCTCCAGGAACAGCATTTGAAGACATACCGGAAAACTGGGCATGTCCAATTTGCGGTGCCACAAAGAGTTATTTTGAACAAAAAGAAGACTAGAAGATTTATTTCCCTAATGAAAAAAAATGCCGGGTATTTGCAAGAAACTTTCCTGCAAACCCGGCACTTTTATTTTACTACTATTTGTACTAGTCTGCCAATTTCTTGTACTTGTCAAACTCGGCAAGCATTTCAGGATCCTTGTTTTTATCCAGGCAGCTTATAACAACAGCCAATACAAGACAAACCAAGAAGCCCGGAAGAATCTCGTAAACATCAAAGATGCCGCCGTGCAGGTTGTGCCATACAATAACAGTTACGGCACCACCGATGATTCCAGCTACAGCACCCTTTGCAGTTGCATTCCTCCAGAAGAGTGCCAGAAGAACCAAAGGCCCGAATGTTGAGCCGAATCCCGCCCAAGCGTAGCTAACCAGCTTAAAAATGGAACTTGTTTCATCAAGCGAAAGGACAAAGGCAACGGCCGCAATGGCAAGAACCGTAATACGGCTTATGCGGACTGTTGTATTGGCATCAAACTTCTTGTTAAGCAGGGTCTGGCAGCAGTCTTCGGTAAATGCAGATGCCGCAACCAAAAGCTGGCTGTCTGCGGTAGACATAGCCGCTGCAAGAATTGCGCAGAGGAAAATTCCACCAATGAAGGGCTGGTAAATCTTTGTAATACACTTGATGATTACAGACTCAGAAGCTCCAGCGGAAAGCTGTTCAGGAAGGAAAACAGTTGCAAAAGCACCAATAGCTACAGCGCCAATGAATGCGATTGTAACCCAAATCATTGCTATTCTGCGGGAAATCTTAATCTCGGCATTGCTTCTTATACCCATAAAGCGTACAAGAATGTGCGGCATTCCAAAGTAGCCCAATCCCCAGGCAAGGGCAGAAACAATGGAAATTACGCTAAAGTTTTTGTTGCCAAGGAATTTTTCCCTAAGCTCATTGCCCAATTCTCCGTTTATAGCCTTGTTGCTGAATTCGCTAACCTTTGCAAAAGATTCTGCCGGTCCGCCAAGGGTAACTGTAACAATGACCAGAGTAATAATAAGGCTTATGAACATAAGCGTACCCTGGATAAAGTCTGTTGTACAAACAGCTCCAAATCCGCCCAAAAGCGTGTAAAGCAGGATAACCACAGCGCCTATTACAAGGCCGCAGATATATGGCAGTTCAAATACCGTGTTCAAAAGCTTGGCACAGGCAACAAAACCTGAAGCCGTATAAATTGCAAAGAAGAACATTATGAATATAGAAGAAACCAAAGAAATAAGGCGCTTCTTATCCTTAAACCTGTTGGTAAGGAACTGCGGAATTGTTATGGAATTTCCACAAGCAATTGAATACTTGCGCAAAGGCTTTGCTACAATCAGCCAGTTAAGGTAAGTTCCAATTTCAAGACCAAGAGCGGTCCAGAAAGCTTCCTTAATTCCGCCAAGATATGCAAGGCCAGGAAGTCCCATCAAGAGCCAGCCAGACATATCGCTTGCTTCTGCAGAAAGGGCTGTCGTCCAAGGGCCAAGGTTCCTTCCGCCAAGGAAAAAGTCTTCTGAATTGTTGTTGGTGTTCATCCAGCGGATTCCAACGTAAATCATTAGACCCAAATAAATTACAAACGCAATTACGTGTTGAATCATTGCACTATCCATGATTTGCTCCTATATGTAATAACATTTTATCCAAAAACGCATAATTATGCAAACAGTGGACTATTATTTCTCTAAAAAGAAAGCTATTTTAATTGCGGAGAATGTCCACCGTATGGGAAGAAGCCCCCAAAAGTTCAGGACGTTCGCAGGTAGACAGGTGGTATTTTAAAAAGAGCTCAAATTCCTCTTCGTCCATTGCGTTAAGGGTTTGCCGCATGTAGTCAGCAGGGCCGTCTGCAGCAATAATTTTTATGCGCTCAAGCCCAGACTTTTTGTTAAGAGAGTCTATGTCTTCAAGTCGGAAATAGGAATAAAGCTGGTCAGGAGAACTTACCGTGTGAAAGTCCAAAGTAAGCTCGCCATTTTGCAGGCATTCTTTTATCTTGTTCTTTTTAAAGCAGTAGGAAATTATGCTGTATTCATTCATAACATAAGCCGCAAAGATGATTCCGCCTTTTTTTGTAACACGGCGAGCCTGGGCAAAAGCCTTAAGCATCTCTTCTTCCGTATGAAGATGGTAAAGCGGGCCGAACAAAAGCGTTATGTCAAATTTTGCGTCGGGAAGAAAGTGCAGGTCCATGGCGTTTCCAGGCCAGCAGTTTACATTGGCATGCTTTGATTCAAGAACGGCAAGGTTACGCGGAACAAGCTCCACTGCGGTAACATTGTGCCCCTCGTTTGCAAGTGCAACTGAATAGCGTCCGGTTCCAGCACCAACGTCAAGAATGTTTACATGGCATCCTTCCGGAATAAAATCATGGATGTATTTTAGCGACGTGGTAAATTCAACAAGACCATGCCTTGTGGTAAGGCGGTGGTCTTCATTGAATTTATTGTAGTACTTTTCTAGGGCAGTCATGATTATTCGTCTTTTGGAAGATCAGACTGGGGAATGTCGGAAGCAGGAATATCTGATTTCGGCAGGTCGGATGAAGGAAGGTCGCTCTTGTATTCTGCCTTTTCCTCTCCATCTCCTTCCAAAGCGGCATTTTCTTCTGCGTTGTTAGCATTTTTCTTTTCTTTTTCCGCAAAGAAATCCTTTATATTCTGAACAAGAATTGCCGGCGGTTTTGTCTTTAAAAGATAAGCGTCCGGTCCTGCCTGCAAAACTTCCATAACAGTTTTTTTGTCATCCTTGGAAGTAAGAAAAATAATCGGAATATGGGCAGTTGAAGGCTCCGAGCGCATAATCTGGAAGACTTCCAAGCCGGAAAGAACAGGCATTTCGTAATCCAAAAGAATAAGCTCAACAGTGCGCCTCTTTAAAAGAGAAACCGCATTCATGCCGGAGTTTACCGCAAACACGTTGAATTCCTTTGTAAACCACCGCTCCATTGCCTTTAAATAAGTGCTGTCGTCATCAACAAGCAAAAGGGTGTGCTTTTTTGGATCAAGGTGTTCGGACTTTACCAGATTTTCCGGGGTATACTCATAGCTGTAGCCCGCAGACAAAAGCTGTATCTGCTTTATCATCTCCATAGAATTTACAGGGCGCTCAAAGGCATAGGCCACAAGGTTCTTGGGAATAAATTTATAGGCTGCGCTAATCTCTATGGAATTTCCCACAAGATACAAATGCCTTGTAATGTTTGGTTCCGAAACAAGTTTTTCAAGGCAGGGGAAAAGCGTGTCGTACTTATCCTCATAGTCTTCAAGGTAGACAATAAAAATCGGTGGCAAATTGTCGTTGCGCTTAAGGTACATGATTTCTTCCGCATTGGGATTGATGGGAACAACGTCAAAACCACCACCGTTAAGGCTCTTGATTAGGGCCTTGAGCAAAAAACTGTGGGCATCTTTTGTTATAAGCAATATCTGTCTTTTATCCATAATATCTCCCTATTCGTCAATTAAAATATTTGAGAGGCTGTCCAAACTTTCTTTGTTTGCCGCCTCCAGTATTTCAGCAAAAAAATTCTTCTTGCTTTCTGGAATCTTATAAGTCTTTAGTTCCCCAATAACATTCTTTATGGAATCAAAATCTGCGGACTGGGCATATTCCTTTAAAGCTTCAACAACGCCTTTGTATGTAGCTTCGTCAAATTTCTGGGTTGGCTCCTGAGGAATTTCCTTTTCTTCCACTGGGGCAGACTTCGGTTCTTCCTTTTCCTGGAATTCCTGGTCTGAATCACTGGCCATATCTGCAACAAGCTTTAAGTTTAATTTATAACTTCGATAGAGTTTTAGCAAGTCAGGTGTCTTATTTTCTATTTCCGTAATTATCTTTTTGTCGCCGCACTGTTCAAGGTATGCAGCAAGCCTGGAAAGCTCCATTGCTCCTATTAAGCGGGAAGAACTCTTTAGCGCATGAACCTGAACCGTATAATTTTTCCAGTCGCGGTTGTTCTTGTAAAGTTCTATAAGGTTGGACTTTTCTTCTATTGTCCTGTAATACTCTGCAATAACGGTCTTTAGCACGTCAAAATCACCGCAGTTTGCAATTGCGGCGCGGGCATCCATACCGGCAGTCTTGCAGCAGTTTGCAAAGAAAATTTTGTCGGCAACAGAAACTTCATTGGGGACCGCATATTTTGACGGCTTAGCTTCTGCATCGTCTTCATTGTGCTCAGGGGAGGCCTTTTCTTCCACCTTTTGAATTTTTGCCTTGTCAATGTAAGAGACCAAAAGCGATTCCAGCTTTAAATAGTCAACAGGCTTTGAAAGATAGTCAACAAATCCCTCCTGCAAGTACAATTCCTTGGCTCCGGCAATTGCATTGGCGGTAAGGGCTATGCAGGGAGCATTCCAAGAAGCGTTGTCTGGAAGCTTTTGCATGGCATGAAGGGTTTCTATTCCGTCCATACCAGGCATACGGTGGTCTATTAAAATTACGTCGTAAACATTCTTCTTTACCATTTCCAGTGCTTCTTCGCCGCTAAGAACGGAGTCTATCTTCATCTGGGTTCTCTTTAGAAGCCCCTGGATTACGTTAAGATTTATCTTCATGTCATCTATAACAAGAATGCGTGCATCTGGTGCGTGGAAACTTTCCTTGTATTTAGAATGAGGTTCGTTGAGCGTTGCAATACGGGCCTGAAAATTGCCGATTGGAAGAGGAGATGTAACTTCCTGCTGAAGGTTGAACCAGAAGCGGGAGCCTTTGCCGTATTCACTCTTTACATACAGCGTTGAACCCATCTTTTCCAAAAGCCCCATGACTATGGACATGCCAAGGCCTGTTCCTTCCACGGTGCGGTGCTGGGGTTCATCTATGCGCCTGAATGCCGTAAAGAGCTTGGGAATATCCTCTTCCTTTATGCCTATTCCAGTGTCACTTACCTCGATCTTTAGCAGGATGCTTTTTTCGCTGATTGAGTCCCAGCCCACCTTAAAGGTAACGGAGCCTTCGTTTGTGTACTTAATGCCGTTGGTAAGCATGTTCATGATGCACTGCTTGATTCTAATCTCGTCCCCATAGAGCGAATTTGGGATTGTAGGGTCAACAATCAGGTTAAGCTCCAGATTTTTTGCCCTGGCGCGGGGGGTAAGCATGTTCATCAAGTCGTTTATCATTGAATCCAAGCCGTAGACACCGTTTATAATGTCCATGCGGTTTGCTTCTATCTTTGAAAAATCCAGTATGTCGTTAACAAGAGAAAGCAGTGTCTTGCCGGAAACCTTCACGTCTTCCGCATAATGGAGAATGTTCTTTTCCGTAGCCTCCCGAAGAATCATTTCGTTAAGACCCAGCATGGCATTAATAGGCGTGCGGATTTCGTGCGACATGTTTGCAAGGAAGGTGGACTTTGCCTCGTTCTTGGCCTTCATTACTTCCAGGTCCTTGTCCATCTTGTGAGACTTCATGTCCATATAGCGCAAATGGGACTTCCGCGTAGTATTTCCGATGATGGTTCCTATTACAAAGGCAATGGTCGTGTTCATCAGGTCCATCAGGAAAAAGTATTTTGTCTTAAAAAGAAATGAAAGGACCAGCGCGAAAATCCACCATATTAAATTCATAAGGGTAATATTACGCCGTCTTTCTATAAAAATGACCGGAATGATTACAAGGTAGCACAAAAACATCGTGTAGGGACTGTCGTGCAGGCTTAAAAGGTTAAAAATTAGGTCAAATGTATAGAGTATGAATATAAAAATGTATACAAAAGGTATTACGTTGTCGGTTATAAGTTTTTTGTTCAGCCGGCAAAGCAAATAGATAACGGAAAAATTAAAAAAGTATGCAGAAAAAAGGATTCTGTAAATAGTCCTTGTGTACAAGTCCGAAAACAAGGATATTGCCAGGAGGCAAAAAAGTATTATGCTGTAAATAAGCGTAAAACTTCTGAGAGTATTATAGTTGTATTTTCTAACGACGTCTTTATTTAACTCAAGAAGCTTTTGTCCGTCCTGCCGTTGAAGACGAAAAATCCGCTTAAAAAACCCCATACATATATTATAGATAAGAAAGTCAAAATTCTCAACTCTTTTATTTAATTTTAAATATTTATTTAATATTGCGGCGCTTTATTTTGCAAAGGGCTTTCCGGGGTTCCGCGGGGCCCTGCCCGCTCCATTGCCTACGGCAACGGCTACGCCGCCCCTCCAATCCCGGCCGTGCCTCATTTTGCGCAAGTTTTGTATCCTTTGCAAAGAAAAAAGGCCCTGCACCATGATTTCCACGGTACAAGGCCTAATTTTAATTTGAAAAGCTAAAATTACTGTTTTTTAGCAAAGAAATCCTTGGAAAGCTTGGCAATAACGCCAACCAGGGCAATAAGACAAATACAGTTTGGAATTGCCATAAGCGCGTTAAAGATATCTGCAATTGTCCAAACCTGGCTTATGGTCATGTAGGGACCAATAAATACTGCAAGAATGTAGAGCCAGCGGTAAACCTTTACAACGCCCATCTTGCCGCCTGAAAGGTATTCAATGCAGCGCTCACTGTAGTAGTCCCAGCCTAAGATTGTGGTAAAGCCAAAGAGTACCAGGCTTACCATAAGAACAAAACCGGTGAATGTGTTTCCAAAGGGAAGAAGAGCCTTAAAAGCAGCATCCGTTACTGCATAGCCCGTAAGACCAATGTCGTAGGAACCTGCAATAACGATTGCAAGACCTGTAATCGTACAGATTATTATTGTGTCAAAGAAAGTTCCAGTCATTGAAATAATGGCCTGCTGAACCGGATCCTTTACCTGTGCCGCAGAAGCCGCAATTGGAGCGGAACCAAGACCTGCCTCGTTGGAGAAAATACCGCGGGCAATACCCTTCTGCATTGCAATAAGCATAAAGCCAAAGGCACCGCCTGCAACCTGGTCAAGACCGAATGCTCCGCGGAAAATCTTTACGAATGCACCCGGAATTGCAGGGGCATTTGTTACAAGGATAATAATTCCAAAGATAAAGTAGAGGATGGCCATAAATGGAACTATGTAAGTTGCAACCTTGGAAATGCGTTTAAGACCACCAATGATGATAAGGGCAACAAAGATTGCCACCACCAAAGAAGAAATTACCGTTGCATAGGTGTAGTTTATCCCAAACAAGGTAAAGGCAATGTTCTTTCCCTCGCTGTCAAAGAAGGTGTTTATTGCGCTGGAAATGCTGTTCACTTGGCTGAATGTTCCAATTCCAAAAAGGCCTACCAGAGTACCAAAAAGGGCAAAGAGGATAGCAAGCCACTTCCAGTTCTTGCCCATACCCTTTTCTATGGCATAGAAGGCACCACCCAAAATGTGGCCGTCGCTCTTCTGCTCGCGGTAATGGATTGCAACAAGACATTCGGCATATTTTGTTGCCATACCAAGCAGGGCTGCAACCCACATCCAGAACAAGGCTCCAGGACCACCGGCAACCAAAGCCGTTGCAACGCCTACGATATTACCCGTACCGATTGTTGCAGAAAGAGCCGTACACAAAGCGCCAAAAGAAGAAACTTCACCCTTTTCTCCGTCCGGCTTACGGAACATAGTCCTGAGCGCGTAGCCCAGCTTCCTGAACTGCAACCCCTTTAGGCTTATTGTAAGCAAGAGGCCAGTTCCCAAGATGATGACCATAGTTGGGATTCCCCAGACACCCCAAGTACTGTTGTCCAGAAAATCAAGAACCTGATTAAACATTTTATTCTCCTATTTTATTTTTGTTTATTAAATTTTCTTTTCCAAAGGATTTCCGCCGTTAATCAAAAGGCTAACAGATTCTTTTGTTGCAGGCTTTAGAATATAGCTGTCCATTCCTGCAACGGCACACTGCTCAAGAATGTCTTCGCTGTCGTCTACCGTAAGGGCAGATATGTTAACAAATTTGGCATCCCTGCGCGGCATGTTGCGGATAAGCTTTGATGCCGCCAAACCGTCTGTGCCGGGCATGTGCAAGTCCATAAAAATCAATCCGTAAGTTCCGTCTTCGCTTTCCGAGAACTTTTTAAGGCATTCTTCGCCGCCAGAAGCAGTATCCACTTGGTAGCCCAGTTCCTTCAGCAAGCCGGCCATTACTTCCATGTTGATTTTGTTGTCGTCTACAACCAAAATGCGCTTGCCGCTCAAATTTATTGCCGGAGCCAAAACCGGGCCTTCATCTTTATTTTCCATTATATCCTCCATCAGCTCTAGCTGTTATGATTATACTACGATATACAACTTTTTTTCAACTTCATTCAGCGGCACATATCCGCCGGGCAACATAGACACCGCTTGCCGAAGCATGGGAAAGTGAGTGCGTTACGCCAGAACCGTCGCCTATTATGTAAAGCCCCCGGTATTTTGTCTCAAGGTGCTCATCAAGTTCCACTTCCATGTTGTAGAATTTAACTTCCACACCGTAAAGCAAAGTGTCGTCACCGGCAGTTCCAGGAGCAATCTTGTCCAGGGCATAAATCATCTCTATTATTCCGTCCAGAATGCGCTTGGGAAGGACAAGGCTTAGGTCGCCAGGGCTGGCCTTTAGGGTTGGCGTTACCATGCTTTCCTTCATGCGCTCAGCATTGCTTCTTCTTCCGCGGGCAAGGTCGCCAAAACGCTGCAGGATTACCCCTCCTCCCAGCATATTGCTCAAGCGGGCTATGCTTTCACCGTATTCATTTGAATTTTTGAATGGCTCGGTAAAATTTTGGGAAACAAGAAGGGCAAAATTCGTGTTTTCGGTCTTTTTGGAAGGGTCTTCAAAGCTGTGGCCGTTTACGGTTATGATTCCGTTGGTGTTTTCGTTTACAACCATGCCGTTGGGGTTCATGCAGAAAGTGCGCACCCGGTCTTCAAATTTTGACGTTCTGTAGACAATCTTGCTTTCGTAAAGTTCATCGGTCAGGTGGGAAAATACAAGGGCTGGAAGTTCAACCCTAACGCCAATATCCACACGGTTGGACTTTGTTGGAAGGTTAAGCTCCTCGCAGACTTTGCCAAGCCACTTGCTGCCGCTCCTTCCAACAGACACAATGCAGTCGGAGCAGGTAGAGCTTCCATTGTCCCAGCTTACGGTAAGCCCATAGTCCTCGTTGTGCTCTATTTTGCGCACCGGGGTGTAAAAATGGAATTCAACCTTGTCCTTTAGTTCATCATAAAGATTTTCAAGAACTACATAGTTTATGTCCGTTCCCAGATGGCGCACGGAGGCATCCAAAAGCTTTAGGCCGTTCTGCAGGCATATTTTTTTGAATTTTGTGGCTCCTGTTGAATACATCTTTGTGTTCTGGCCGCCATGGCTTACATTTATGCTGTCAACATAATTCATAAGGTCCAGGGCCTTCTGCCGGCCAATGTGCTCGTAAAGGGTACCGCCAAAGTCGTTAGTTATGTTGTACTTGCCGTCGGAAAAGGCACCGGCACCGCCAAAACCGCTCATTATTGAACAAGTCTTGCACTTTATGCATGACTTTACCTTGTCGCCGTCAATTGGACAGTGACGTTTTTTTAGAGGCCCGCCTTCTTCAAACACGGCAATTTTTAGCCTGGGGTTGTTTTTGACAAGTTCATAGGCAGAAAAAATTCCGCCCGGGCCAGCACCAACAATAATTACATTGTAGTCAACATTCGCATTCATTATGAATATTATAAACCCCTTTGTTCAAAATCATCAACAAAAACTAGACTTTTGCACTTTTTTACTATATTATTTTACATAACTATAGCTAACAAATCCGTTGCCAAAATGAAAAAGCCGAATTTTGCAAGCATTACAAAGTATACTATTTTATTCCTCATAGCATTGCTGCTGACCGTAACGGCAATTGTATTTTTGGAAGGAAGAAAATCAAAAAACATATCGCTTTGGATAGCCCCAGCATCTTATTTTAATGAAGGATGGTACTATTTTGACTCGGATTCCAGGCGGCAGGAAATAGATTCGCTTCCGGTACGCATTCCAGCAGACAAATTTGGCACGGCAAGGATTTACCACAAGATGGTCCGCAGCAGCCACTACTGCATGTACATTGACTATTATGCCCACCATCAGGCAGTAAAAGCCTTTTTTAATGACGAGCTAATATTTGAATACGCACCTCCCTCAAACCCTGGATGGCTTAAAAGCTACCGCTCCTTCCACAACCTTATAGCCATTCCCTACAACCGTGATGGAATCTTGTGCATAGAGACAAAAGCAAGCATTCCTTCTACCGCAGGGGAATTTGGGCAGATTCGGATAGGTTCAAGGGATGAGCTTCTTAACCGGCTTGTAACCGAACGCCTGCCGCAGTTTTTGCTTGGGGCAGTCCTAATCGTACTTGGATTCATATTGTTCATCATAACGGCATTTTACCTTCGGGTGGCATTTGACAGGACAATCCTTTACTTTACGCTCCTCCTAATTTTCCTTGGCGTTTGGCAGACTGAGGAATCCAGGCTTTTGCAGTTTTTCATTGGTTTTCAGGCATTGCACTGGTTCTTTGAATATATGATGCAGCCTTTTATTCTGATTCTTTCATTTTTATTCATAAAAGAACTCTTCATCAACAAAAAGCACCCTGCCCTTATAGTCTTGTTTGCCTGCATAACCCTTTCCATTTTTACCCAGCTGATTCTGCAGATTACCGGTATTGCGCAGATGACAAGCACGCTCTTTATGATAAACTCAATGTTCATCGTTGTCTTTGCCTATATACTCGTGCTTATAAACCTTAATTTTGAATTTGCAAGAAAAAGCGTAAAGGTTATCTTTAGCATATCCATAGCACTTTGCATAGTATCTTTTATAATTTCTTCCGCCGTAAAGCACCACAAGAATTTTACTGACCCCATTCTGTATCTTGGAATAGTATTCCTATTTATTTCCATTTCCATATTTGTGATTCAAAAGACGCAAAAGCAGTTCAACGCGGTAAGGTCAGCCGAAATTTACAAAAAGCTCGCTTTCCTGGACATTTCCACGGGGGTTTCAAACCAGACGGCATGGTATACGCTCATAGAAAATTTTTCTGCGGACGGAATAAAACTGGACAAATACTGCATGTTTATGTTTGACATGAACAACCTAAAGACCATAAACGATCAGTACGGGCATTTGGAGGGCGACAAGGCAATACGCTCCTTCTGCGAATGCCTAAAGCGGGCAGTCGGAAAATCTGGGGACATTTACCGCATAGGAGGAGATGAATTCATTTGCCTCTGCAAGAACATTGACTACACGAGGGCAACTCAAATAGAAAACATGTTTGACTATTACGTAAAAAACCAGACGGAATCAAAAGTTCAATTTACAGCTGCGCACGGCTATGCCTTCTTTTCTCCGTCAAGCAAGGCAGACTTTATTCAGGCACAGTCCATGGCGGATAAGGCCATGTATGAAAATAAAATCCTTAGCAAAAAGGGGAGATCTTAAAATGAAAAAACTGTTGTTCGTAACAATTATTGCTGTAGCAATGCTTGCTCTTGCGGCACTATTTGCATCCTGTGCAAAAAAATCGGCAAGCCAAAGCAAGGCAATTGAGGCGTTCCGCGAAACAGCCGATGCAACATCAGCATTCACAGGCACTGGCTACAACCCGGAATCCCCTGCAAAGGCAGAAAACGCTAAGCAGTCCACACAGCCTCTTAACCGCAAGATTATCTTTAATGGCACAATAAGCCTGGAAGTTGAATCCCTGGAAAAGACCCAGGCAGCGGTTCAAAAATGGGTAAGGGATTTTGGCGGATACATTTCACAATCATACATGGACGGAACAAGCGCAAACTTTACCACTAGAATTCCTTCATCTTCATTTGACGTGGCAATGGAACAAGCAAGCAGCTTTGGAAAAATCCTTTACAAGAACATAGAAAGCACAGATGTTACGGATGAATTCTACGACCTTCAGACCAGAATAGAAACAAAGAAAGTCCTTGTTGAACGGCTTCAAAGCTACCTTAAAAATGCCAGCTCGGTAAAAGACATGATGGAAATAGAAACAAGGGTCAACGATGTTACAAGCGATCTTGAAACTATGCAAGGACAGATGAACCGCCTTTCCGGAAAAATTGACTTTGCCACTGTAACAATCACTGTTAACTTGCCCCCAAAGAAAATAGAAGAATACTATAAAGTTCCTGATGCAAAGGAAAAAGCAAAAGATCTGTTTTGTGGCCTTCTTACCTTCCTTGTAGACCTCTTCTTTATCCTGCTTTACATAATATTGTACGGAGCACCAATCGTCCTTGTAATTGCGCTAATATACTGGCTCTGCTTTGGAAAAGTAGGCCTTTTAAGGAAACTCTTTGGCAAACTCTCCGTCCGCAAAGACAAATCATCTTCTGACCAAGAACAAACCGCAAAAACGCCCCAATGAGTTTTTAGGCTGAAGTTTTTCGCACCCCTGAATTCACTTGCCCATAAGTGCGTTCAGGGATGACAATGTTTTTTACAGCAATTTTTCAACTGCATCTAAAATCGTTATGTCTGCGGGAAGCCACTTTACACTTCGAAGCGTTTCCTTTGTAAGCCAAGCCGCGTTCTCATGCTCAAGAAGTTCCAGTTTTCCGCTAACCACTTGGCATGCAAAGCACTTCATTGAAAGATGAAATGTCGGATAATCGTATTCAATCGTGCCGATGCAATCGCCCACTTTAACTTGTGTGGCAAGCTCCTCTCGGATTTCGCGCTCAAGGGCAGCTTCGGGTAATTCCCCTTCTTCAATTTTTCCTCCGGGGAATTCCCACCAGCCCTTCCAGTCGCCGTAACCGCGTTGGGTGGCGAAGACTTGGTTTACATATTCTGAATCCAGTTCATAATGGCAGCTGTCAGTTTGTCCGTCATGCTGAACTTGATTCAGCATCTTTCGTCTGATGATTATGGCGGCGGAGACGGGTATGGTTTTCATTATTCAGTAATTTCCTTGTCTTTAACTTCAAGGGCAGGCTTATCGGTTGCATTAAGAGGACTTATCACAGATTTTCCGATTCGTTTTTCAATATCCGTTCTGGCATTCTTGGCGACACTGCCACCTTCTTTTGCTACAGAAAGATTTTCAGAAAATGTTTCCGGTTCCTTTGATTTTGAAATTGCAGTTGTTGTGACTTCGGCAAGCATATTCAAGACGAGCTCAATATTCGTCATGTTATCACGCAGATTTTCTTTTTTAAGACCTTTGAGCTTTTTATAATCCTTTACAGATAATCCACTCCAGGCCTTTGTCATTTCATTTGTCAAAATTGCATAATCCTTTTCTTTTTCGATTCCACGAGCCTTCCATTCATCTGTCAGTTCCTTACGCATTTCGATTGTCTGCAAACGCTGGTTAATCCAATTCTCGGTGTATCCCTTTGCACGGTAAAAATCAGCCCCGCGAAGAATTGCTTTTTCTGGGTCAGCAATTTCATCAAGCCGTTCTGCGCCTACCTGAGCAAGCCACAACTTAAAAGGCTCCGCCTTAGGCGACGGAATTGACTGCACCAGGCGAAGAACATTTTTAGTGGAAAGAACATCAGTTTCGCGCATCTTACCGTCGGCTGCAGGCAATTTCAACTGGTGACAATTTGTCACCAGTTCGCTACCTTCTTCCGAAAGTCTTTGCTTCAACTTATTCCAATATTTTCTAGCCGTCGTAAAATCAGGACTATCTGCCAATACCCAACAAATATCCACTACCGAAAAATACCAGTCCTCTTCATCATCATTCCAGACCGTGCGGACACGCTTGTTTTCGAAGATTTTTATTTTGTTTTGTGGGGTTTCTTGCATGGGGGGGAGCTCCTTTTGTTAATTATTCAGTAATTCATCAATTTTTGCATAAATCTTATCATACAGAAATTGATAATCAAGACAATCTAAAATATATGTACCGCCAAGAATATTTATATACTTTTGGATTTCACGCATATTATTGCTATCAATTTTTTTTGAAGGATTTTCAGCTTCATATTTCCAGATAGCATCTATACAAGGTTTTACTAATTCGAAATTATTAGAAATATTTCTTTCGAGAATATCAACTATAAATCTTTGATTAGAACATACATATTTTGTATATTTAAAATGATCGGATTTATCATTTTCATCATATGTTAAACGGCCAATCCACCATAATCTTGAAATAGCATTTCTCGTGAGAGATCTACGGTTACTATTTTTCTCGCCAAAAAACATACGATCAAGAATAGCACTAGTAGTCCATTCTTCTTTACTCCAACGTGAAATTGAATAATTCCAGAAAACACCAAGTGTAAGACCAGCCCATAATCTTTCATCTGTAGCGATAGAGTCTGGAATAATTTTCATTGCTGTATATAATTTTACAACATTTTCAAAATCATCTTCCGGCTTGGATGAATTTATAATTGTAAAATCATTACACACAAATCGTGTTTCCATAAATGGAGATTCATTAAAATAAGAAGTTATCCATTTATTATTATCTTTCAAGAAATGCGGTTTTAATGTAGATATATTATTTTTAAGAGTTTCTAACTTATCTGATGGTAACATTTCAATTTTCATTTGAATCATCCTCCGAAATTCTTTCTGCTAAATTATCTAAACCTGTAGATACAGGATTTCCAATTAATTCCTGTGAATATTCAAAAGGGTCACAATCTTTCAAAAAATCCTCGAAGTTTTTTTTAGTTTCAAGTTCAACTTTCTTTTGAATTGTCTGAACCCATTTTAAATCTTTTTTGTCTGCCCAGTCACTCTGATTTGTTAATGAACTTTTTAATTCTTGTATAGCAAAAATTAATGCGGGTACAATTATCATTGAGTTTAAGATTGGATGATTATAAACATCAGATTTTAAAACATTATAATTATTGAAATCATTTGTTGGTAATATAATTTTTAATCTATCATTTGCAGAATCAATTTTCATAGTATGATCTTTTGGATTATCTGAACGTATAATTATGAAAATTGAATCTTTACTTGTTAATTCATCAGTAATCTTAGGTATTTTAATATCGGATGATTCTCCAACTGCTAAAACACAACCTTTTTCAATTGAAAATGAAGCATTCTCGTAATCTTCTGAAGCATCAGGATTTTGATAATTTTCTATATCTTTATCAGCAACAATAAATGTACAAATTTCTAATGTATCTTTTAATTTAGCAATAGGTATTGAAAATTCAAATTTATTTTCATGAGAAGAGTATTCTTTTCTGAATGCAGTAGTAGAGCACTCTAGATGTATACAATAAACAGCTTCCGTTTTTGCAATAAGGTTACTCAAATAACTATTTGATGTCCTACTGGTAAACTTAAATTTATAGTATTCTCCCGACCGTTCACATTTAATATTAGTTTCATACAAACTGTTTTTGATATCATCAGAATATGACGTTAAAACTGGATAAGGATAATATTTTTTATTTATTCTCATAGCAAACTACCTCAAAAGAATTATAATCATGTGATGAAATACACAGCCGAATCACCAGAGGTGTATCTTTTTTAATGCTAACATTCTTAATAATGAAATTATCCATCTTAGCATTTGATTGACCTTCGATATTAAACGATTTTATTGCAGCTGAATATGAATCATTTTCAGCTGATTGTAAAATCTTTATATTGCAATTTTCAGAATCAGTCGTGGGAATAAATTTTATTTTATATTCCCCATTAGTTTTATTAGTTGCAATAATTCTTGTATTTTTTATTTGTATTGGAGTTATTTTTACTTTACCTAATTGCTTATCTCCAACGCAATTTCCAGAACCGGATTTATCTCCAGTCCCGCCATTCTTCCCTTTAGAACCGACACCTGTTCCTATAGGAGTATCACCATAACTAGAAGCTTCATTACCTTCTGCAACTTTTTCTATAATAGATGGTATAGGGGCATCAGATTTGAGTTCTCTTTTTGTAATTTTGATTTCTGTTTCTTCAACAGATAAAATATCAGATTTTTTCTTTGATTCAGCATTACCATCATCATATGGCAAAAAATTTCCTAATCCTGGATCTACAGAATCTACTTCAGATTCTCCTTTAAGTTCATTTATTTTCTTCTTAATAAAACGAGTTAATCCGGAAATTACTTTTTCTGCATGTGATTTATTATCATCAGGATCTCTATCAGGCTCCCATTGAGTATGCTGTGGATTTTCGAGACTTTTTAAATAAGCATTAATCTTTTCACCTTCAATCAGCAGTACACCAGAAAAAATTATTTGTGAACTAAGAGCACCTTTATCAAAAATTTTCATACCAGTTTTACGAATCATTGCCACTCTTCTGCTGTTAAGATTTTTATCTAAAGAAAGTCCTAAATTAATAGTACCCATTCCTTCATAATCTTCTGAATACCATTTTGTTTTATCATCTTTTAAAACAAAATAATAATCTTTCGCATTTGCAGGAATTGATTCTGAATATTGATTGAAAATAGCATCAAGATTTTCTTTAGATATTGTTATATCGTTAATTTCAAAAACTAGATTCCCTTTATAAATAGAATAAAGAAATCCATCGATTACAGCACCGATAATTTCATTAATCCATTTATCTCCATAAGACTTAAAAGCAACGATATAAATATCAGTTCCAGTTTCGCCTTTCACCCTTTTCTTAATGTTTTTAAAGGTGAATTGTTCTGGAATTGGACCATTCATATCACCATTTCCATAAAATGAAACTCCTTTTGCTATATCTTGATTGGATTCATTTATATAAAAACTAGCCAATCTTGCAACTCCTAAAGAAGCTTCTTCGTTATCGTCATTTAGAGTACTGTAAAAAACCGTTCTGATATCTGAACATGCAAATGTAGCATATTTTCCAATACCAAAAGCACCTCCAGATGTTATCTTTTTATCTGAAGCACCAGATGATTTTACAAGATTCAAAAATGGAGAATTGACTTTTTCATTACATCCACGTAGACCTTCTGTATTAAAATCGCTTATTTTTAGAATTTGAATTTCGGAGTCATTTAATTTCGACAAAGCATTCATATAGAATTTTTTTGCTTTTTCATCTTTTTGAACTGACCAAAAATCTAATCCTTTTTTTATTGGATTTGATTCAATATCCGATATTCCAGGAATGTCAGACTTTTTAACCTTAAAAGAAGCAAACCTAACAATTACCGGCTTATCATTTTCCTTTTGTGCATCAAGAGAATTTTGACATATTTCACGTGCAAGAGACTTTAGAGGAGTACCTTTAAATGATTCAATTCCAGGATCTGAAATACCATTTATTTCACCTCCTTGATTAGATTGAAATCTCCATTTAATTTCTGATTTTTTCATAACTTAAACTCTCCATTTCTTTTAGTATCATTATTCAAAAATCTTTTTTTGGCATCTTTCAATTCTAAATCTAATGCTCCAAAGATTTTATCAATATCTTTATCAGAATATTCATAGGTAGATTTATTTGAGCAATTCCCTAATAACCTGATCATGTTAATAATTTTATTAGTCCTATTTTCTGCTATTCGGACAAATTTTGTTCTCTTATCTTCTTCCATATTTAGTCTCCTTACAAAAAATATAATACAACCAATAATATTTGTCAAATATTTTGCAAATATTATTTATATATAATTTTATACTATCATTTTTAAAATGAATATTATTTAAATTATATATAGATAATATATTAAAAATATATATCGTATAAATATTTTGTAGAATCTAGGAAGAAATCCTCAAAAATGTTATAATTAGGAATTTAAACGAGGAAAGAATGTATTCGGTAGTAGATTTATTCGCTGGAGCTGGCGGTTTAAGCTTAGGTTTTACACAAACTGGTAATTTTAAAATTGTAGCAGCGTTTGAAAAAAATGAATTTGCTTCTCAGACATATAAGAAGAATAATCCCGATGTAGAATTATATGCCGATGTTTGTAGTGCTAATTATGAGGATTTGAAAAAAAAATTCGGGAATATTGATATTGTAATTGGAGGACCACCTTGTCAGGGATTCTCCAATGCTAACAGACAACATAATACAACCATTAATCAAAATAATATGCTTGTTAAACAATATATACGAGCAATTTTGGAATTAAATCCTAAAGCATTCATTATGGAAAATGTAGGAATGCTAAAATCTGATGTTCATAAATTTTATAAAACTTCAGCAGATATAGATTTAATTAACGAATATGGTATTGAAACTCAAAATAGTAAGATTTTCTTATTAGCTAATAATTATTTCTTTCCTGAATTAAATGAATTTGTTAAAAACCTTACAAACATTAATACCTATATCTGGGATAATGATTTCTACTTAGGAATTAATGTAATTTATAAACAAAAAGAAAATGTAAAAAAACTTGAAAAAGCGATAGTTAAATATAGTAAATTACTCAAAAAAAGTTTACCTCTAATTCATGAAGTAGAGAATGAAATTATTAATAATATTTATATCGATCTAATTAAATCTGTAAAATTGCTTTTATCAAAAGAAATATCAAATAATGATTTTATTATTCAAATTGAGCGACCGTTAATGATTCAGAGAATGATAAAAACATTAAAAGAAATTAAGGATAATGACCTTGTAATTAATTCATATATTTTTGATACAGATTTATATGCTGAAGTAGATTCATTTCCTGTTTATGAATATCTTACAAAAATATTAGAATCAGAAAAACATGGTTATGTAATTGATAAAGGAATTTTAACAGCATCTGATTTTGGAGTTCCACAAAAAAGAAAACGTTTTGTTGTAATGGGAATTAAAAAAGATATAAGTGAAGAAGTAAAACTGCCTGAAAATAAAACATCACATATAAATACTGTAAAAGATGCAATTTATGATATTGAGGAATGTTCTACAATAACTTCTGTTACAGATGACAACGGGATAAAATTACCAAAAATACCAAAAAAAGATCTTAGTGAATTGGCCAGGAAACTTCGAAACAGTAAAATGTTGTATAACAACATAATTACCGATACTCGTGAAACTGCAATGGAAAGATTTAAGCTTATTAAGCAAGGGCAAAATTTCCATTCTTTAGATAAATCTCATAAAGTAAATACTTATACAAATATAGCACGAACTCAGAATACAATTTACTTACGACTTGATTATTCAACACTTTCTGGAACTGTTGTAAATGTCAGAAAATCAATGTGGATACATCCAACTAAAGATAGGGCTTTAAGTGTAAGAGAAGCTGCGAGACTTCAAACTTTTCCAGACAGCTTTATCTTTTGTGGATCAAAAGATTCTCAATACCAACAGGTTGGTAATGCAGTTCCACCAATGTTAGCGGAGGCAATAGCAAAATCATTATTGAAATATTTAGATAAAAAATAATCAAAACTTGCCCTGTTTTTGCGCCGTAATTTATGCGGTCTTTCGGGCTAGGGATTGGAGCCACGCCGGAGGCGGCCACTGGACTGAGCGACCGGTAGGGAGCGAGGGAAGCGGCTGGAGCGACAGCGGAATGGCGGAAAGCCCGACCCGCCAGTTTTTGCTTA
>DFJV01000163.1 GCA_002373205.1 Treponema sp. UBA3662 | reverse complement strand
ATCGTGATTTTGACTAATGATTTTTCCGTCAGCGCGGAATACATCGCAAAGATGTACAGGGCACGATGTAACATAGAGATTTTCTTCAAGACGCTCAAGCAGAGCCTTGAGATAGAAAAGTTTTTCGGTGAGTCAGAGAATGCAGTAAAGGCGCAAATCTGGATAGCACTGATCGTCTATCTGCTGTACCTGAGGCGGCGCCAGTTGACTGCGTTCTCCAACAAGAATTTTCCAAGCTTTGTCTGTGAGCTGCGCGTGTGCATTTTTGACCGCAGGAATCTTTTCGGGTGGTTTTCGAGCTCTTCTCCTGATGAAAAACCTAAGCTTTCCTTAGATTGTATTCAGGGGGAGTTAGGGCTATGAAATTATCTTGGACAGATGTGAGTTTTTGTCATTCTGAGCTTGACTCAGAATCTGCGGAATAGATGTGAATCTGTAGATGCTGAATCAAGTTCAGTATGACGGGAATCAGGTTTAGTATGACGGTTTTCGGCAAATACATTCGGCATGGCGGTGGCTTTTGCTTTGTGTTATTCTTACTTTTTTTGTCACTCTGAGTTTTTTTTCGATAGACGCAAAGAGCCAGTAGTTGAATTCGCGCCTGTTTTCGTTTTTAGCATCTGCTTCGATGATCATTTTTCATTTATTTCCAGTTGAACATAATTTTCTTTGCTACATTATGTTTTATATATCACATTTTTGCCAAGAATGAATTATGGCTGCTTAAAGTTTATTATTTAGATTGAGGTTAAACAATAATATAAGAAAAAATTGCATACTTCAGGCAAGTGTTCAAGAGCCACATGTTCCTGCTAAAGCAAATCAATTACTCTCATTCATAGACAAATTTTAATCTGCAAAATTGGGAATTCAACAAATCCTGTTTTTTTCAAAGGACAATTGTCCTTGAGAATTTTGATGGGTAGAACACATTTTTTTTCATCCAGTGGAACAAAAGTTATCATATTTACGATTTTATATGTGAAAAACTTTGGTATTCAAATAGTTTTTAAGTGCTTGTTTTTCATAAGTCTTGATTCTCGCAAAAAACGATATTAGCGGACTGAAAAATTACAAATGGGTTTTTGTCGTGGACGTCATCAGTGGCCATTTGAAACTGCATGAATTTCTGTGAGTATTTTTGGACTGTGACGGATAAGCTAGCATTAAGTCTATTGTCTTTAATAGGTTACTCGAAAAATTTACCATACTGGACAAAATGCGAATAATATAAAAATACACTGAATATTATGAAGTTTTAGGAAGGTGATATTGCACTTACTGCTTTGGAATATGAAGTATGAGAGATATTTGCAATTTTATGTGGAGAAGAGCAAATTCGGGGGTTATGTTAAAGATTTTTCAGTTTTGAAAGTTTTTCAAATAAATCCAAGGTAATGAATTTTATAAGGATGTGTTTAGAGAAAGATCAATCATAAAATATGAAGTCTTATAGAATGTCTTAGTTCAAGTATTGTGTCATTATATTTCGGGATGTTATGTCAAATACAAAAGCCACTTATTTATTTTTGCAATGTGATTTCTCATATATAAAATTTCAGAAAAGACTCTTTGTAATAGGTATTAGTTTGAACTAGACATGTTTTTTATAAATATAATTTGTGAGTATGAGGGTAGTATAAAGAAGGATAATACAACAATATATAATAAGTCTACGATTTAGATGCAGAGGAGAGAAAATAACGAATTTGTGCTAAGGTTAAGTAGGACAAATTCATGGGAAGAAAGAGAACGTATTTCTCAGATAAGTTCAAAATCGAAGTTACGGAGAAAGCTCCTAAAAAGAGAGCAAAAGAAACAGAGGTCGCAGCAAAGTACAATATATTTCCAAGTTCATTTTCAGAATGGATGGAGCTGTTTCTGGAAGGAAAACATTAAACTGGCGAGCAGAAAGCCCCCGTGAAGAAAATGAAAGACTAAGGGTAAAGCAGTAAGAAATGCTTGCTTCGCTAGGGAAAAATCTTTATCTGGATTAGCTTCATGGCAGTTTATCCAAAAAGATATACATGACGAAAATGGCGTCAGTCTTTCGATTCTTGAACAGTGCAGGATATTGAAACTGCCCTGTGCTACTTACTATGAGGGAATCAAATTTAAAGCAGTCGTTAGAGGAAGAAGGCCGAGGACAACAAAATAAGACTCAAGCGGGCTAAGACCGTAATCAATGAGTGGTTAACTCACAGCACATACGGTTATAAGAAGATGTCAAAACATCTGAAGAGGTTTGGCTACGACTGGCAGGAGAAGAGCTTATTTGCAATCTATACAAGGAACTTGAAATCAAAGGACAGAAGCCTGTTTTCAAGACGACAAGAAACGGAAAAGCGCCCGTAACTTTTACGGATCAAGTTCATCTCATTTTCGAATCAGATCATGGCGATGGATATCATTTATATAAAGACTCCATGATGCATTTTACAGCCATGATAGATTTTTACTGCCAGAAAATTTTAGGCTGGAGGCTATCGGATAGCATGAGGACGGATTGCTGTCTGGAATGCGTAAGGAAAGCCTTTGAAAAATATGGGAGTCCGTCAGCCTTTTACACTGACTGTGGTCTCAGTACACCATGGGGAGTTCATCGAGCTTCTGAAATTCTACAATGTTGAAATCAGCATGGACGGAATCGGAAGCTGCAAGGACACATCTTTGTAGAACGAACCTAGCATACACTGAAATACGAATGGATTTTCTTCGCATGAAGACTTTCTATATTCAGTAATAACTCAATTTTTTGGAAGCGGGTAGGGTAGGGGGAGACGCAACATTTTTGTATGGGATTATTGTCTGGTAAACTTGATCAATTAAATATAACTGAACTGTTTGAGTGTTTTGAATGCGGGTTGCACGGATATTCTTATTCTTCTAAATTCTTAGTTTTGTTGTTGGTAATTATAGTATTGGCAGGATAACACTCATGTTATATTGCTTTAAGCACGATAATATAGCTATTGACAAACATAAGCTACGGATGAATAACAAAATTTCGCTCAGAAAACGGAATTTTCTTAAAAGAAACCTCAATATCAATAAAAAATGGAAGGAAATAACTTATTTTTAATTGCATACTTTTTAAACTAAATGTATAATAGATTTATGGGGATACAAGGGATGAAAAATAACGAATTTAAAACAATTTGTGTGTTTATGCAAAAGGGTGGTGTCGGAAAGACAACTTTAACTACTATGATTTCTTATGAACTTGCTAAATATGGAAAAGTTCTGGTAGTTGATGCAGACCAGCAGGGAAATTTTACCTATTTGTATGATCCAGAGGGCGAAAAAGTTTCTTCAACAAAATGTTTTTTGTCCGTCTTAAAAGAAGAGACTTCTTTAAAAGATGGGCTTATTGAGTGCAGGCCGGAAACAGAAAATTTCTTTGGTTTGTATTTGCTTGGAACTAAGAAGAATGATAATGACCTTAGATCATATATGGAAAGTGGATTTAGGGATGATCCCCAGGCAATAAGGACTATCATACGTGATGCAAGAGAATTAGGTTTTAATTACGTCCTGTTTGATTTGCCTCCATCCTTTGGCTTCTATGAAAAGATAATTTTGTCAAATGCAAATAATATTTTGCCGATAATAGAACCAGAAGATTTTGCTGTAGAGAGTTTAACAAATTTTAATTCGCAAATAAAAAAATTGAATGTTCAATATGATGCAAAGATAAGTCCCTGTAAGTATTTGATTATAAATAAGGGTAACAACCAAAAGCAGGTTCACAAATATTGGACTGATACATTGAGGGATTCCTCTTATGAAGTGTTTGAATTCCATGATTCACGAGCTGTATCTGGTTCTATATCCTACCATTTGCCAATGCAGGAATATCAGCCAGGCAATCCTTTGTGTAAAACTGTTGCAGCTTTGGCAGAGTGCATAAAATAATTTTTAGAAGGTAGTTTTATGGGAAAGAAACGTCCTCCTTTATCTCAAATCCATAAGAACATGAGCTTTGACATTTCGTCGGATGAAGAGCAGGTTAAAGAGCAAGGAAAGGTTTATTCAGAAGGAAGTTTTGTTGATTTACCAATAAGTATGGTAACATTGGATGAAAATATCCGGGATATATATGCTGATGATTCTTTGGAAGAATTAGGTGATTCCATTTTGGAGCATGGACAGATTCAGCCAATTGTTGTTTATCCGAGAGATGGAAGATACATCGTCAAAGTAGGCCATAGGCGTTACAAGGCTTGTCTTTTGCGAGACATTCCAACAATAAAATGTATTATTCAGGATGACTTTGAAGATGAAAAACAGCGTATTATAACGCAGGCTCTAGAAAATGAGCAGCGTTTGAATTTGTCACCCAGAGAAAGAGAGCGTTACATAGCCAGATTGGTTGAACTGGGACTTTCTCAGGTTGAGATATCAAGGGTGTTGCATAAGACAAAAGGGTGGGTGAGTGAGGCTCTTACTTCGCATAAGCTTGTTTCTAAAAATAAAGAGCTGTTTAATGGGCTTTCTGAAGAGCCGTCTACGCGTGACGCATGGAAGGCTAGTACTCTGAGTGACGAGCAGTTGAAAAGCGCTGTTTCTGAGGCTAAGAAAGGCGGGGGAACAAGAGATGCTTTTAAAAAGGCCGTATCAAAAAGATATACAGAGAATGCAGATCGGAAGAATAAAGCAAATTCATCAGAGACAACATTGAAATGTTCTTTAATTGTAAACAATGACAAAAAGTCTGTTACCTTTAACGGAAACGGGCTTTTTGAACCAGATTTGGCAAAAGATATTTTTAACGTAGTAAAAAAGTTTTATTCAAAAAAGGGGTATGAAGTAGTCTCTTGAAAAAATGTTTTTGATGGGGCAAAGAGAGCTGATTCTTTGTATTTAACCTAGCGACGGGTAAAATATTAAAGGCAATAAAAATTATCTCAAAAATCTCTAGTCGTTTTTTTCTCAAAAACCATAAAGTCTAAAAAACAAAAGAAGAAATTTTATACTATCCCGAAAGAAGTTGTCCTGTTGCAAATAACTTTTTTTGGGGATAGTTTTAAAAACCTGTCCTTAGGTTTTGAATTATTTTCTAAAACAAAGTAAAAATTTAGATGCTACTGGAAAATTGCATAGTTCATGTTTTTGCCATTTGATAATCCGGGGGAGGGTAGGGGGAAAACCTATTGTTAGCTTTTTTTTTATGAATCTCCTCCCGCTTCGGAAGGTGATGATTGCCCCGAGATTTGAGGTTTTACGCTGCTTGTTACCAGAATATAGCGAGGATCTTTTGGTGCCATAATATTTGGGGACTTGTAAAGTGTTAGGCCTAAAAGATCTTTGTCCACATAGAATTTTAAATCTGGGTAGTACTTGTGTTTTATTTGAAGAATTTGGTCAACGATATATTTGAAGTTTTGCCGTTCCTGATCTTTTTGTGCTGTTGGGGTTATAGGCATGAATTGAGAGACCATAGATGTTCTTGGAATATAAATTCCATCTTGGCCGATGGAATTATTTCTGTAAACAAGCCAAGCATATAGATCTTTACCAAGTGCGCTTGAGATTTCCTTATAAACAGAATAATCAATAGGAACAGAATGTTCTTTGCAAAGGTTAACAAATTTGTTGTTCAGAACTATTGTAAATGCAATACTTCGTTTGTCTGTGATGCCGTCTTCCAGTTGAACATATTGCATGCTGTCTATAAAAACCATATTTCCTGTTGAGAATTTTTTTGCAATAACCGTTCCTTTGTCTTCTGCATTGAAGTATTCTGGAAATAGGCTTTTTTGTGCGACTTTGACTATTTCTTCTTCATAAATAAATGTTGATGACTTGAACCGGTCGAGTTGCTCTTTTATTTCTCCGCTCCGCTGTTTTGGTAGTTGCATTTCATTCAGCAGGGACTGTAGCGTGTCGTAATGCAATGTTACGGTTCCATCCGGATTAAGGTTATTTTTGGACTGTACGGCATGTGTTGTGAGCACGGAAAGGAGTAGGCGTCCATATTTTCCATAAGGGACTTTGTTTGGGCTTGTTAGATGGAGTGTGATGTTATTGTATTTTCTGTCGAAAATAGTCTTTTTTACATCTCTTAGAGGTAAGGCTGCAGAGATAAAAATGCTTGGGATGTAGCTTCTATATGAAAGCAATTCATTTTTGGAAACTGCTATGAGTTCTTTTTCTGGAGATACTGTTAGCTGTTGGTTATCCATAAGCACCTTTATACTTTACGTAATACTACCTTATATCTAGTAGATAGTATTAAAGCATATTTTTCCTTGTTTTTCAAGGGGTTTTGGTAAAATAGTACGATTTTACCATTGCAAATAATGGTGGAGGAGGAGGGCCGCGTAGCAGGGGCTTTTCCAGCTGCCAGACCTGTGCCTTGGGCTTGGACACTCCCAGAATGTAGAGGATGTATGTTTTTGTAGACATATTTATTGTTTTGTTCCTCGGATTGTGCTCAAGGTGGCGAAAGTTGACTTCTTTTTTATATACACGAGGCGCGTTGTTTGTTACATGCGTGAAAAAGTCTTTAAAAAGGGCGCATGGCATTAAGTTAAATTCAACATAAGTTTTGTAAATGTATAAATATACATGTATGTAAATATGCTTAATTTATAAGAATAGACGCAAAAAGATAACCTTTTAAGGCTATTTCTTGTAAACTGAAGGAAAATTTGGGCAAAATCATATGTTTTTCGGATAAATTCTAGCTAAATATAAGTTTTGTGTTAAAAGATGAGGAATTTTGAGCTTACCGCTTGCCAATATGCTTGGTCAGGGTGAATCAGACAAACTGTTACCAAAATTTTTTTGTTAAATGGCAAGTCCGCATATAAAGATAAACTGTTACTATTTTTCATGCGGTTTAATTGTAACATCTTCAAGAAAAGGTTTTAGATGGTAAAATTTTTTGTTTTTTGCTGAAAAACTATGTTTTACTACAAAATATAGGCATAAGTTGTGAAAAAATTCCTACTTTAGACCTAAATTTGGATGTGATCTTTTTAATTATGGAAATGTGTGGCACTATTGCTTTTTTGGGGATTTTGAACCTTCTCGGAGGAATTATGCCAATGATCATTCTGGGCATAAGTGTTTATTTGTGCGGAGGGTTCAATACCTCGATGCTCTGCGTCGAGATTCGTTGATTGCAGGAAGAAAAAGAACCTACGCCCGATTGGAAGGGGTGCCGGAGGCAAGCCCGAAGGGCCGGAGCATAGCGCAGCCCTGGAAAGCGGGGAATGGATAGGCATAAATTCCCGATTGTAGCATTTTGTTGCATGTAAAAGAGGAAACTTCGTCCAGATTTTTATGATCCTAAAAAGAATGCTGTGAATGCAGGATGGCTTTGTAAGAACTTGCGGAAAGGTTTTAGAAATTTTAACAACTTATATGATTAAGATTATGGGGGGTGTTGTAAAACTTGGAATAAATACGGCTAGTTATCTTACCTAACGATAGGTTTTTATAGACGGATTGCTTTTGATGAACTTGCCCTTGTCTTTGAGACAGGATAAATATCTTGGGGGCAGGAAAAAAGATTTTGAATGATAGGGGCCTGCTTTTATAAAAAAAATGTGATTATCATATTAGTTTTGTTTGCTTTGAACTTTTAGCTTGATTTGATGAGTTTGTTTTATCAAACTGTTATTCTGAAAAGTTGTTCATAGGAATTTGCTTTTATAGGACTGTGCAAAAATTCGTAAATGTACTTGTGGGGTAAAGATACTTGTGACAAAAGCGATTTTTGTTTTATGTTTGTAAAACTGGATACATGATTTGGGGAGAAGCTAGATTATATGCATTTTGTTTTGAACTTTAATGGCTTATGTTAGGAGGATTATTTTTAAAAATATTATATGTTGAACTGGTTTGAAGAGTTTAATTGGATAAATCAAAATAAATATGTGCAAAGAACGATATATTTTTTGCTATGCTTTGACTATAGAGAAAATTGAAAGGTTAAGGCGTTCGTGAGAAATAATTAATTTCTATGAAGAAATAATGAAGCAGGAATTTATTTTGAATTATTGGTTAATAGCCTTGCTAAGGCCAAAATACACAGTGGATGTTTTTGACATTTAAAATTGCATTTATTTTTTCTTGATTTGCGAACCAGACGTTAGGTTTTATTTTGCTGGTTCGCAGAATTTTATGGGTTTTTTATGGAATAGGAACTTTCATACATCTTTTTTAAATTTTCCGTAGAGTTGTATTTTTGTCCGATTATAAATTCCTTTGACCAAGACATGTAATATGCCCATGGAATGCGGCTTTTTTGGAGCATTTCCACATCCGGAATGTATCCGACTTCTGCTAATGCTGCAACTTTATTCTTTGTTGTGTTGTTTGTCAGTTCTTCATATTCATTTTTGTAGTCTGTAGGCCTATATGACGGGAGGTAAATGTCTACAGAGATTATATCTGTAAACTCATCGCCTGGGTACCCTTCTTTTTGTCGACAGTTCCAGACCCAAAGCAAGTTGTCCAAATGGTGAACAGAGGTGTAGCGGTTAAACATAAGCTTGTAAAGTTCTTTTGCAACCGCAGGGCCTTTTGCTCCCCACCAGAACCATGTGCCGTCTGATTCATGAAATGGTCGCCATAAAATTGGAATATGGGCCTCTTGGAAAGGTTTTAAAAGTTCCGCAATCTTGTCCATATCGTGGAAAAATGCTTTTTGCTCTGGCGTACCGTCAACAAGAATTTTTCTTGCATCAAAATCCGTATTCTTAGCATAAAAGCTTTTGTCATGTCCTCCAATGGGAGAAAACCAGTGGAAGGAAAATGTTAGTATGTTGTCTTTTTGCTTTGCCCATTCCAATGCAACCTGAATGGTATTCCTATTTTCCTGGATTTCTGTTAGGCAGTCTTCTGAAGAATCTGCATAGTTGATGTTTGGCGAATATGACAATAATTCAAAGCCGCGAAGTTTTGGAGTAAATCCTGTAATCTGCTTTATGTACTGGATTTCTTCCATGGGGATTGTTTGCGTGTGTTGGCCTGTGATGATAGCATTGCCTGCTGTCTTGCACAGAAAAGAAAGAAGTTCTTTTGCCTCTTTGCTGGCATTTTGGTTTACTGGTGTCTGCATAATTTATAGTATACAACAAAGAAATATGTTTGCAAACAGGGAAGCAGGTATATTGCATGTGGCCGTAAGAAATAATGAAGTAGATGGTTTTAGAAGTAGACAGAATCTATGTTATATAGTGTATGCTTTAAAAACAAAAAACACCAGGAATGCTGGAGAGTTTTAATATTCCTGGTGTTCACAATGTTTATTTGCCTAGAAGGTCTGTTCTTTATTCTTCTTTTTCCGTAAGGATTTCTCTTGCTGCAACCATAACCTTTCTATCGTAGCAGGAGAACATTGATTCTGTTTCTTTTGGTTTTGTAGTTTGGGTTAACAAACTTATGATTGGAACAATGATGAGACCACAAAGCATACAGAAAACTCCGGAATAAAGAGAATTCTTGAATATGAAAGAAAGCACGGCTCCATACGGTTTTATATATCCAAGAGATATTATCAACTGGAAAATTTCTACAATTGTGCCGCAGCAAAAAGATGCAAATACGGCAGCCTTTGTTGTCTTTTTCCAATAAAGACCGTATAAGAAAGGAGCTAAAAATGCACCAGAAAGAGCTCCCCAAGATATTCCCATTAACTGTGCAATGAATGTTACTTTTGATTTTGCCTGCACGATAGCAATCAAGGCTGATATGACTATAAATGTTGCAACGAAGATGCGCATCATTATAAGCTTTTGTTTTTCCGAAAGCTTTTTCTTCTTTAATGAATTTATGAAGTCCAGTGTAAGTGTAGAGCTTGATGTTAAAACAAGGGAAGAAAGAGTTGACATTGATGCGGAAAGAACAAGAATCAGAACAATTGCAATTAACACATCGCTTAAACCGGAAAGCATTGTTGGAACGATTGAGTCAAAACCATTTGCCTTTACGTCTGCTGCCGTCGTAAAGAGTCGTCCAAAGCCTCCCAAGAAGTAGCATCCGCCAGCAACAACAACGGCAAATGCAGTAGAGATGACAGTTCCTATTTTGATTGAATCCTCATTTTTTATTGCATAGAATTTTCCAACCATTTGAGGAAGTCCCCATGTTCCCAGTGATGTAAGCAAAATTACAACAAGCAGATAAAGCGGATCTGGGCCAAAGAAAGAAACGTAAGCTCCATTCATTACAGGGGATTCAATTTTACTCATCTCCTGCAGAGAAGCCATAAAGCCTCCGTTCTTGGAAAGAACAGCAAGTATTACCGCAACTATACCGGCAAGCATAATTATTCCCTGAATAAAATCGTTTATTGCAGTTGCCATATATCCGCCTGCAATTACATATATTGCGGTTAGAACAGCCATGACTATAACGCACACAGAATAATCTATATTGAATGCCATGCGGAACAGTCTGGACAATCCGTTGAACAAAGAAGATGTATACGGAATCATAAAGATGAATGTAATTGTAGATGATATGATTTTTATTGTGTTGGATTCAAATCGCTGGCCAAAATATTCTGGCATTGTTTTAGAACCTAAGTGCTGAGTCATTATTCGGGTTCGTCTGCCTAAAATGACCCAGGCCAAAAGGGAGCCGATGAACGCATTACCAAGTCCAATCCATGTTGATGCGACTCCAAAGTTCCAGCCAAACTGACCTGCGTAACCAACAAAGATTACCGCAGAAAAATACGACGTACCGTAAGCAAATGCTGTAAGCCATGGACCAACAGCACGTCCCCCCAAAACATAACCGCTTACATTCTTGCTGGCTTTCTGGCATCGAAGTCCAACAATAATGAAGGCGGTAAAGAAAATAATTAATAATAAAATTTTGATTAACATGCGTTATTATAGCATGTAAAATAAAATTTAGTCTATGTTTTTATTTGAAAATCTTATTTTTCCACGTCGAATTCTATGCGGCAGTTTTTCCAACTGTTGTTTTCATCTGTTGGGGAAGACAGTTCATTTGCTCCTCCTCTTCCAATTGCATTAAGCCGAGAACGGTCTATTCCTTTTTGTACCAATACTTCCACTATTGTTTCCGCACGACCCTGTGTTAGTGGCAAGACTTGATCTATATTGGATTCCGTCGTATTCTCAAGATTGTTTTCGAATGCAGTTATGGTTACAGCTGTATCCGGATATTCATTCAGTTTTGCGGCTATTACATCAAGAATATAATTGTTGAACAGAATTTGCTCTTCTGTCCCTGTTTTTAATTCTGGTCTACCCGAAGCAAACTGCAGCGAGTTAACGGCAAAGCGCCATCGCTTGTTTTTTTCAACGGTTTCCAAAAGAATGCCACTTGTAAAATTTTTTGCAGTAACAACTTTTTTTTGTCCGCTCTTCTTTTCGTCTTTCGCTGAAGGAACAATCCGCAAAATTATGGCATAGTCGTTAAGTGAATAAATTTCTGATCCGGTGTCCGTTGCTCCGTCCCATACAATCCGTTTGGGCATTTTCTGATTCTTGCCGGAAAATGTCTTTATAGTAAACCCTCGCTGGTCAATAATCGTCAGCTGCCAGGATGATACTTTTGAAAAATTTCCGCTATAAAATAAGGTTATCACAAGCTCATCGTTGGTTCCGTCCCCGTCAGGAGAAAAGGCGTCCAGCGTACTCAGCCCCAAATCTGCCGTCAATTCCTTTGCGACAACAGTTTGTAAAATGATGCTTGTGCATATAAAAATAAAAGCGAGTTTTTTCCAAAAATTCATAGTCGTGCCTAATAGTTTTCTGTACCCAAAACATGAACATTAATAATGGGTACAAGTTTCATTTTATTATCGGCAGTTTTTGAAAAAAATTCTGCAATCTGCATAAAACCGTCTCTCTTGCCTAACAGTTCCAACAATTTTCAAATTTTAAATAAAAGTTATTGACAAAAAATTGTTTTTTTAGTAATATTATTGTACTTCTTTAATGAAGGATGGGCTATTAGCTCAGTCGGTAGAGCAACGCCCTTTTAAGGCGTGGGTCTGCAGTTCGAATCTGCAATAGCTCAGTAGAAAGGTTGCCAAAGGTTTTTCCCAGGCAGCCTTTTTTATTTGTCACAGAATCACTGCCAGCTTACACCGCCATTAAAGGCGGCCTTGCTGACTTTAACTGATTTCTTTTTGCATATTTGCGGAACTGTTGTTTTCCTTCCATCCAATAAGTTCGTTCTTTGAGGAACTAAAAACAATCACAACTTTATGAACCAGGCAGTCTGTGCCTGAATATTTTGCTGCAAATTTTTTCTCTTCAATTCTTGCAAACGCATCAGCCTCCACGTCTTCCAGTGCAATGCCCTTGTCCATTTTTATTTCAAAAATGTAGCTGTGTTTTCCGGCTTCCACAACAATGTCGTTATGCGTACCAGCCAGAGCAGAACCGCTGTAAAAAGTGAATCCCGTAAGCATGAGCAGAGAATGGAATGCAATCAGGTAAACCGTTTCTGCATCTTCCTTCTTCTTTTGAATAAGTTGAACGTTCTTTACTGATTCCCTAAAGCGGGCTACAAAACCCGACACGTCTCCGTTAACCAGAGATGCTTTTACCAATGCAATTTCGGAACCATATTTGCTAGTTGTTCCAACACTCGTGTAGTATGGCAAGAGATTCTTCAAAAATCCGTTACGAACTTCTCCATTCGGCAGGCCAAGCTCAAACAAATTATTCTCTGAATCATAAGCCCTTATGGTCAGATAGCCGCTCTGGAAAATTACGGAAACCAAATCGTCCTCCGTCCATTTATAATCCATGATCGTGTCTGCATCAACACAAATTCCTTCAAGAATTCCAAAGAAATCAAATTTTGAATTCTGAAGAATTTTTATCAGCATGGAAGGAACGCCTGTCTGGAACCAGAAGGAAAGCATGTCCAATGATGAAAGGGCATTAAGAACGCTGAATGGGTTGTACAGTTTTTCCCCGTTCTTGCAGAAACAATATCCTGAATATTTTTTTTCAAACACTTTCAAGAAGGATTCATAAGCCAAGTTGTTTGCCTTTGCAAGTTCGTTCAATTCATCTCCAAAGGTTGACTCAAGTTCAGACTGGGTAAAAGCGCACAGTGAATTGAAATTGGAATACAGTGAAATGTCCTTCTGCTTGTTTGCCCCATTGAACACATTCACACTTGCAAATTTTGAAATGCCAGTTATAAAGACAAATTTCAAATAGTAATCATTGCCGTTAAGTGCACTGTAAAAATTTCTGAGAACCTCGCGGTTATGGCTTTCTTCCGGACTGAACATTGCATCAAGGATAGGCTTGTCATAATCATCAATAAGAACAACAACTGGCTTTCCACTCGTCTCGTAGGCACGCTGAATGATGTATTCAAAACGCTTTGCATACGTTGTCCTTTCCTCGTGCTTTCCATAGCGCTGTTCCTGTTCTGCCAGGAATGTATTAATGGTAACCTCAAGGGCACCTTCTGTAGAATAGACGTCGGTGGAAAAATCTATTTTAAGAACTGTATATTCCTGCCATTCCTCTTCGAGCTTCTCTATCTTAAGGCCTTCGAACAAATCCTTCCTGCCCTTAAAATATGCCTCTATTACAGAAAGCAAAAGTGTCTTTCCAAAGCAGCGGGGTCTGGCAAAAAAATAAGAACTTCCGCTGTGAACTAAATTGTAGATGGCATCCGTCTTATCTACATACAGATACCCTTCTTCACGGAGCTTCTCAAAATCCTGAATGCCAACCGGCAATTTTCTTTTTAAATCCATTTTTGTTCTCCTTTTTAACAATAACATTCATACGGAATAAAACTGATCTCATCTCACCGAGCGGCAAACCCTGAATCCAATGCTGTCATTACCAAGATCATTCGGATCTTTGCTGAAAATTGAAAAAGCCGTATCGCTGCCGTTTTCCGACCGTCTGTAGGTAATGCGGCATTGGTCAACATTGCCTGTTTTTCTTGACACGGTATTTGCCCAGCAGCCACCCTTCAGGACATATCCGGAACCAAAACTGCTTCCCTTTGGATTATCGGCAAAACCTGCCTTGTAATCACCATAAATATCGGAACACCATTCCCACACATTTCCGCTCATGTCATAAATGCCCCATGCATTTGGAGCAAGAGACGCAGCCCTCTGTGTAGAAATTCTGTTTCGCGAAACATTTGCTACTGCAATGCGCTCTATATTGTTGCCACCTGAATACAGAACACCATCATCCCCTGCCCTGGCGGCATATTCCCACTCAGCTTCTGTTGGCAAACGGTACCCATTTGCATTAAGGTTCACGGTAACATTTCCGGTTCCTCCGAGAGAGTCAGAATTCAAACCAGAATAGCAAGGTTCAAGACCTGCAAGTTCGCTAAGCATGTTGCAGAATTTTACGGCCTTATACCAGCTGATTTTTTCTGCCGGATAACCGCTGCCTCTCTGCAAGCTCGGGTTTTCTCCCGTAACAGCTTCATAAAGCCACTGGGGAACTTCAATGGACATAATCTCAAATGAATCTACCTTAACCTGATGAGCCGGAAATTCATTGTCAGAAAATTTATTTGAGCCCATTGTAAATACGCCGCCCCTTATGCGGACAAGATATTTTTGCAATTCATTTTCTATTGCATAAGAGTCTGAATTGTAAATTGCAGAAACAAGAATCTTGTTGTGTGAAAAAAACTTGGCGCGGGATTCCACAAGAGCATCATCCTGTCTGCCCTTTGTTAGCGAGCGGGGAGGAACAATGGAAACAGACGGCATGTTGTTCACGCTCGAATCCTTAACCAATGAATCGCACTCTCCAAAATGAAGCCGCAGGTCGGAAACAGAAACAGAGGTCTTTCCCTGGTTTACCAAAGAAGCTACATTTTCCGGGACATCATAAAAAACATATTTGCTGTTCCTGCCGATTCTCTGAGGTTTTCCGCTAAAAAGAATATTGCCCCGTGCATCAATAATATCATAAGAAACATAATAAAGAGTCCTGCCAGATTCATAGCAGTATGAGGCTACCCTGGCCCCGTTGCCAAAAAGTGCTAAAAATATTCCCGATGATTTTGCATTGCCATAGTTTTCTTCTGATGAATAAATGGAACTTGAAGGCCAGCGCTCAGGGACATCCCTCCACGCCGGATTGTAGGATTTTTTTAGCCCAGCCTCTATAGCCTCTTTCATGTAAAGGAAGTTTTTCCCCGGCTGCCAGTCAACGGCCATTGAATAGTCAACATTTCCGCCCGGACGCGCCTGCCCTACCCTAACAAGCGGGCCTGATGCTGAATAGCTGGCATAATTTTCCATTGGACAGTTCTTGCTCCAATATTGCTCAAAATCCTTTAGAACAGAAACCCATGAACTGTGAATTTGCGAAGAAGTGTTTTTTTCATTTGTCCCCGGAGCCCCGCTTGTAAAGGCATTCTGTATTACTGAATATTCATAATACCAGTCGCTTGAAAATTTTCCGCTTTCAAGGCCATTCTGCATGTTGTCATACTCCACAGCCATCTTGAGCGGAAAGTTTTCCTGGCTGAATAATTCATGCGCACCAAAAGAAAAAAAGGCAAAAGCCGCTGCAATTATTTTTTTCGTATTTGTCATGATTGCCATGCCTATCCTAATATTTCAGAAGCAAGAAGCTCCAGCTCTTTTTTGCTCTGCTCATTTAAAGAGCCCTTTATTGTAACAACCTGTTCCGCAAAAGAAACATCCTTGCAGGCAGAGAGTTTTTCTTTCATCGCCTTTGCCGCAAGAGGCCCCCAGGAACCGTTCTGAACAAGACCAATTTTTCTGCCGCAAAAACCACGGCCTACCAAGTCCCTTATAAAATCTTCCGCTGCAGGAAAGATTCCTCCGTTGTATGTCACGGATGCAATAACGAGTTTTGAATATTCAAAAGCTTTTGCAACTGCAATGCTTCTTTCTCCGCAAAGATCTGCAAGAAAGCATTCCGTCCCTTTTTCCTTTAGCATGGAGGCAAGCATCTCCGCCGCAATCTTTGTGTGTCCATAGATGGAAGCATAGGCAACAAGCACGCCTTCTTTTTCCGCTTTGTATGAAGACCACTTTGCATAAAGCGAAACATAATCCGGAATATTGCCACTAAGAATTGGCCCGTGCAGAGGACATATAATTTTTACGCCAAGACTGGAAACTTTTTTTAGCACGTTCTGAACAGGCATTCCAAATTTTCCGACTATGCCAAAATAATAGCGCCTTGCTTCTTCCGTCCATTCAGAATCCTCAGTTTTGTTCCTGCCAAATTTTCCAAACGCATCTGCAGAAAATAGAATTCCGCTTTCTTTCTCAAAGCTGAACATTACTTCCGGCCAGTGGATCATTGGTGCCGCAATAAAAGAAAGCTCCCTCTTTCCCAGGTTCAGGACATCACCCTCTTTAACCGCTATTGATTTTTCCGAAAGGCTGAATCCCAAAAACTGTTCCAGAATCGAAATGCACTTTGCGGAAGCCACAATCTTTGCCTCTGGATACTCTTTTAAAAATAATCCGATTGAACCAGAATGATCGCATTCAGCATGATGGACAACAAGAAAATCAGGCCTCTTTTCCCCCAGCTGATTTTTTACCTGGCCAAGCCATTCACTGCAAAAAAATTCATCTGCAGTATCAAGCACGGCACATTTTTCATCTATTATCAAATATGAATTGTAAAGCATCCCGTCAGGAACGGAAAACTGCCCTTCAAACAAGTGATCGCGGTTGTCTTCGGTGCTAACGCAAAAAATATCTTCTGAAACTTTCATTTATATCCCCATTTTTTAGATTCCAGATGGAATCCAATATCCCATTTTTATTATATATAACAATTTGACAAGGTTCAAGGCTCAGTTGCCAAAAAGCCTTACCCTGCCCAAAATATACATCACACGCTTATGCTCACGGAACTGCCCCCTGACTTTGTCTTTGAAACAACGACCTGCCTGTCTATCCTTTGCCGGAGTTCCTCAACGTGAGAAATAATTCCTACCAATTTGTTGCCGGAAGAAACGGATGTCAATGTGTCTACCGCAGTCTTAAGCACATCCGAACTTAATGAGCCGAACCCCTCGTCTATGAACATGGAATCCAGATGTATTCCACCAGCCCAAGATTGTATGGCATCGGAAAGGCCTAGCGCAAGTGAAAGGGACGCAAGAAATTGTTCTCCGCCGGAAAGCGTCTTTGCATCCCTGCATGAACCACCCCAATGATCCCTAACTTCAAGCTCCAGACCTTTTGAATCGGAAAGGTTTTCTGCCTTCCGTAGAAATTCATATTGGCCGTTGCTCATCTTCATGAACCTTATGGAAGCAAAGCGAATAATCCGTTCAAAATAAGAAGCCTGAACAAAAGTTTCCAGCTTCATCTTGCTCTTCCCGGAGATTCTTCCGCATGCCGTTTCGTAAAGGGAATTCTTCCACTTGTATTCTTCTTCCGTCTGACTGTACAGCGCAAAATTTTTTCTTACTCCGTCAAGTGCTGCTTCGTTTGCCTGAATCTTGTGGTTAAGGAATTCAATTGCCTCCTCGCTTTGTTTTTTCTCCATCATCTTTTGCTCAAGCTTTTTCTGCTCTTCTTCCAGGGAATATTCATCCTGGGATTCAAGCTGGCTTTCCAAATTCTGCACAGCTCCGGCTGCCTCAGCTTTCTTTTGGATACACTCATTGTATGCCCTTCGGCCAAGCTCAATTTCATTTTTAATTTTTTCAATCTCGTCGGAAAGGAATGAAAGCCGCCCCTTTGCCTCAGACTTGCTTTTGTATTCAAGGGAAGTCTTCATTTCTTCTATGCGGATTTTTTTCTGCTCGCAGACAGTCCTCTTTTCCGCAAGCATGCTCTTTGCCTCGGAAAGGTTTGCGCTTAGCTCCCTAAGTTTTTTCTGATCCTCAGGAATGGAAAGTTCAAGCTCTTTTTTTGCAGCTATTCTTGGAAGCTCAGTCTTTATACTCTTGTCGCAATCTTTGTATTCTTCCCGCATCTTGGCAAGCAGACTGTCCAAATTTTCCAAAGCATTTCCGTCTAGTTTTATTCCGCAGCCACTTTCCTCAAGTCCCTGTTCTATGAAAGCAGTCTTTTCGCTGACCTTGCTTTTTATTCCCGCACACTCAAGGCTCATGCTGTTTGCCTCGTCCGAGAATTTTTCCTTTTGCTCGAGCAATTCTTCAAGCTGATCTTGGGAAGGAAGGCTGTCCATTTTCTTTGCCGGGGAAGGATGATTTGTTGAGCCACAAACAGGGCATGGTTTGTCTTTTTCTAGCGACAGAGCAAGCAAACCCGCCTGTCCGTCAAGAAAGATTCTGTGCTTCTGATTGTACTCGCATTCAAGCTCGCGGGCTTTATCTGCAACCTCAACATATTTTTTCTGTGCCACAGCAAGCTGTTTCTCGCACTCTTCTTTTTCGGCAAGAGACTTCCTTATGGATGCAAGAAAAGTTCCCCTGGACTTAAGGGCTTCTGCCTTAGCCTCATTTTCAAGCTTGTTTTTTTCACAATCCTGAAGGGACTTTAGTTTTTCACTGTCGAATTCAAGGCTTTCCGTCAAAGAGGCAATTTCTTTTTCCATCTTTTCCTGACTGGCTTCCAGTTGCACAACGGAAGCATTCTGTTCTGCAAGCTCGTCCTCCATCTGCGCCAGTCGGTCATAGTCATCCATCTTTGCTTCAAGCGAAAGTTTTTCCGCCTCAAGATTTTCTTTCTCCCCTTCCCTTTCCTCCGCAGCGTTAAGGCGTGTCTCGGCTTTTCTAAGTTCAAGTGCCAGGCTTTCCGCAAGTTTTTTTGCGGCAGAAAGATTCTCCTTAGCCTTTGTGTAGGCAGAGGCCTTTTCAACCCTTGCATTCTGCGCACCAAGCTCTTCCTGCAGTGCGGAATTTTTTTTCTTTAGGTCCCATAAGCTGGCCGAGTCCTTTTCATTCATGGAGTCAATAAGTTCTATGTCTTCTTTGCTTATAAGCCCCTTTTTCTGCCTGATAAAGTCAACGTCATTTCCTCCGCCAACAATTCCCGAAAGATACTGCTCTATTGCGGCATTATATCTTCTTAGGCTTTCGTTCACCGTAGATATGTCGCGCGAAAGTTCCGCCTGAATCTTGTCGTACAAAGCGGTGTCAAAAAGACTGCGCAATATTTTTTGCCTGTCAGCCGTATCGGAAAAGATGAGCTTTTGGAAATCACCCTGAGCAATCATGGCTATCTGCATGAACTGGCTGCGGTCAATCTTAAGAAGATCCGTTACTGCCGCTGTAACATTACTGCTTCCGGATACAGCGGTTCCGTCTTCCATTATAAGTTCGGCATCGGCAGACTGGACGGTTGTTCCCCCTCCCCTCTTTGCCCTGCGCTCATATTTTGGATTTCTCTTTACCTTGTAGACCTTTCCCTTATATTCAAATTCAAGCTCAACAAAAGTCGGTGTGTCCAAGTCTGCATAGACAGAACGCAGCATCTGCTCTGTGCGGTAATTACCGCTTGGCTCTCCATAAAGTGCAAAAACTATGGCATCAAAAAGGGATGTCTTTCCAGCCCCGGTGTCTCCTGTAATAAGGTAGAGCCCCTGTTTTCCAAGCTTTGAAAAGTCAATGCATGATTCCTTGCAGTAGGGACCGAATCCACAGACAGTTACTTTAAGTGGCCTCATTCAATTCCCCCTGATCCGTTCTATCATTGCACAAAGATACTTGCTCTGCACGTCGCTAAGGTGCCGCGCATTCTGCTGCTCGTAAAGCATGTCAAAAAGTTCCAGAGGAGAAATTCCCCTTACGTCGTCCAAACTTTCAATCTGCGCACCAAGCCTTGTCCTTGAATTGTCATACTCAAGGCTCATCAGGTTTGGAAACAGGCTCCTAAGTTTTTCCGTCCCGCTTGGAATTTCATCCTCATCAGTAAGGATAATCCCAACATAATCATCAGACTCAAAATCCCCGGACTGGGCCATTCCGCAGACTTCCTCAAAGCTTCCCCTAAGAATCCTCATGTCGTGCAAAGGATGGAGAGGAATTTCTTCTATGGAGACATTGCCCTTCTCTGCCATGGAAACAAGGCTCAGCGATTTCTTGTGCCCGCATTCGGAAAATGAATACTTAAGGGGTGTCCCGCTGTAGCGCAAAGTTTTCCTTCCGATATTTTGTGGCCCGTGTATGTGGCCAAGCGCAACATAGTCAAAGCCGTCAAAAATTTCAGCCGCAACATTATCCATCCCGCCAACACTCAATTCTTCGGAATCAGAACGCTGTGCCCCGGTAACAAACTGGTGGGCCAAAAGGACATTTCTTTTTGACGCATCAAGCCCCATGCTTTTGACGCAGCATTCAACGGCCCTTTCGTAAGAGTCAATCTCCTGGTCCGGAAAATATTTCCTTACCGATGCCGGCTTTACAAAAGGAAGCATGTAAACACACACGTCCCCAAATTCGTCGGAAAGAACAACAGGCTCCGAACTTCCGCCAAAGGGATGAGCAAAATGAATTCCGCTCTTTCTCATAAGCTTGGAGCCAAAAGAAAACCTTACGGCAGAATCATGGTTTCCGCTTACTGCAAAAACACCAACCCCATTTCCGCTAACATCCTCAAGGAATTCTTCAAAAAGCTGAACCGCATCTTCCGGTGGAACAGCCTTGTCATATATGTCTCCGGCAATCAGCAGCGCATCCGGCTTTTGCTCGCCAATAATTTTTTCTATTTGTAAAAGAATGTGCCTCTGGTCTTCCAGCATGGAAAAACCGTTCACATTTTTGCCAAGGTGCAAATCAGCAGTGTGAATAAATTTCATCTCTCAAAAAACTGAACGTCAGTCCCCTCAAAAAATATCCTCATCTCCAAAAATTTCAATTCAAATGTTCCTGGCAACATATCCGGTAAAGGCATCCTTGCTCAAGGGCTTTGAATAGAAGAATCCCTGCACAAGGTCACAGTCCATGCTGCGCAGCATCTCAACCTGATCCTCAGTCTCCACGCCCTCGCACACCGTCAGCTTGCCAAGCTTGCGCACCATGTTCATCGTTTCCGAAAGTATTATAAGGGAATCCTTTGAAGTCTGCGCCTGCCTAAGGAACCTTTGGTCAAATTTTATTACGTCCACAGGGATTTCCGAAAGCATGTTGAGCGAAGACTCCCCAGACCCAAAATCATCCATGTTCACCTTGAACCCTGCACCGCGCAAAAGTTCCGTCAGCTGTATAAGAATCTTGTCGCTGGCACCCGCAAAACGCTCCACAAGCTCCAGCTCAACGCAGTCGGGAGTAAGCGAATACTGGTTGAATTTGCTCGTAAAGGCAGAAACAAACTTCTCCGGATTCTGGTGCAAACGGGAAACATTCACGCTTATGGGCACCACAGGCCTTCCCTGCTGAATCTGCTCCTGCTGGTACTCAAAGACCTTCTGGTAGACAAAAAAGTCCAGCCTGGTAACATAGCCGCTCTGCTCAAAGACGGGAATAAAAACCGACGGGTTAACAAATCCGTGAAGGCTGCTGTTCCACCGCACAAGAGCCTCCGCCCCCTTAACCTTTCCGTCCGCAAGGCTTATCTTTGGCTGGAAGACCACAAAGAATTCATTGCGCTCAAAAGCCTCGTCTATGCACCTCTCTATGTCCAGAACAATCTCCCGCCTCTTTCGTATCTGCTCGTCAAAAACCGTAAAGTTGGAATAGAATCCGGACCCGCAGGTCTTTCTTGCATAGCTTGCCCTGCTAAGAAGCTCCCCCGCATTGTTCGCGCTGCTGCCCGGGCCGCTAAAGGCGCATCCCCCAAGGATCACGGCAGGATACCCCCCGCTGCTGAGAGCCGCCTGCACAGCCTTCCACAGGTGCTGCATGTGCCTGGAATCCTCCGCCATGTTCTCACCGGCCTCATGCATGATGTAGAAGCTGTCCGCAAAGCCCCTTGCCAGGACAACCCCCTTCCCCCGGTTAAGTTTTGAAAGCTCGTCCGCAATGCAAACAAGCATCCTGTCCCCGTAGTCGCTGGAATTTATCTGGTTTATCATGGAAAAATTCCTCACGTTCAGCTCCGTAACGACGTACCGCTTTCCAGGATTAAGGTCAAGCATCCTGTTCGCCGCGTGAAGAAAACCGTCATTGTTCAAAAGCCCGGTAAGCTCATCCTCATAAGACTTGTGCCTGAATTTCCTTGCCTTCAGCGCAAAGCCCACAAGAATCAGCAAGAACAGTAGCAGGCATATAGAAATCATTATCTTAAGGAGATACAGCTTGAACCTTATCCTTGCCGGCTGAACCTTCTCGTAAATTCCCTGTGCGTTCATAAGCTCGCCGTAATAGAAGTGCGGCAGCTGGTACATGGTCTTGTCTATAACGGAAGCCACAAGCGCAGACACATCCCTTCCGCCGTCATGCACCCTTACCCCGAAGCAAATCGGAATGGAGAAAATGTTGCTATCCTTCCCCTCAATCCCCGGATAATTGTTTATGTCGTTCATGCGCTGGAGGAAATAGTCGTCCACAAGGGCCGCGTCAAACTCCCCACGCCTGGTCATCTCAAGGCACTTGTCCACGCTCTCAAGAATCTTGAATTCAAAGGGAATGCAAATCTCCCCAAAAAACGGAAGAAGCTTCACTATGTCGCCGGTAACCGCAAACCTTGGCATCTTTCCAGAGTCCCACCCCGGAGTCTCCCTCATAAGCGACTCCCAGAAAACTCCCTTCCTGCAAAGAAGCCTAACGCTCATTATCCTGCAGGGATTGGTAAAGGCAAGCCCCAGCCTGCTCGCGTCCTTGCACCTGACGGTCTTGAAAATGCCGTCCCCCGTGTAGCCCAAGGCCCCCTTCCCCAGAGAATTCCCAAGCGTATTCCCCGATATGTCCCTCAGATTCCCCTCCGCAGAAAGGTGGCTGAACAAAAGCCCAGAATAGTCAGAAATCTTCCCCCAAAATTTTTCGTTCACGTCATCAAAGGCCTTTATCCCCTCAACGTCGCTCACAATGGTAACAGTTTGTCTTTTGCGGATGAAGTTCCTCTCCTCTTCCGTAAAATTGTCATAGCTGTAGGTTGGAATTCCGTAAATCCTGGAGAAAACATCGTAGCGGTAAAAGAAATTTTCCCTGAGCATCGTGCCCAGGGCAGCATCCATCTCCCTCTTTATCTCGGGGTCAATGCAGGCAAAGTAAACCTGGTAGCAGGCCATGTTGTAGACAGACTTCTCCCGGTTCCCCTCCACAGGCCTTGAGCAGCCGGCAAGCCTAAGGTCTATCTCGCCAGACCTCATGAGCTCATTAAGGTTAGTTCCGTAGGGAAAGCCCTTCTTAACAAGGCTGACTGAATGTTCCCTCTCAAAGTCCTCAAGGCACTTCCGCTGCAAGGGATCAACCTCAAGGTATCCGACCGTCGCACCGTCAAGCGCCGCAAGATCCCCGCTGCAGAATCTGGAGTCCCCCTCCTGCGCAAAAAGCTCTATGTACTCATTCCCCATGGGAACCGAGCTGAACAGGGTGCCGTTCCTTTCCCTCTCGGCAGTCCGGGTAACGTCAAAGGCAAAGTCTATCACCCCGGAATGCAGGGCCTCGTCATAGGACATGTCCCTTACCGGAACCCACTCAAATTCCCAGCCGGCAATCTTCGCAAAGCCATCCAGATACTGCTCAAAAAAAAGGCCGCTCTGAAGGCCAAACCTGTATGAATTGTACCGTGAGGCCTCAGGCTCAGGAATGCGGACCGACCTGCCCCAGGCAAGCGCCGGCAACAGGCAAAAGAGTATTCCAAATTTCCTCACTTTTTCCGCAATCCCCATGATTCCATTATACCATACATGGGCAAAAACTCAAATGATTTTCCGGACGAAGCTTTTTCTGCAGTCCACCCGTTTTTTTGCTCCAACCGGGTTTCCATGCCCTTTTGGCCCGGCTTTCCAGGGTTCCGGCTACCGCCTCCATTGTTGCCAAGGCAACAACCGCTCCGCGGCCCTTCCAATCCGGCGTAGGCTCCTTCCCTCCCCCACCGGAAAAGTAGTAACAGTTTGGCTGGAACCCTGCCTTTCCAGCCTATTCCCATCTGCCAAGAAAAAATAGTAACAGTTTGTCCGGTTACCCCGGCAGACCGTCCCTGTAAACACAAAATCAGGTTTAACAAGGAGACCTTTTATCATGGAAATTCATGCATATATAATAGAAGAAAACAATATAAACTGTTACTTTTTTCTGCCAAGCACCCTTTTACTTTCAAAAAAAATGGTAACAGTTTGTCCGGGATCCAAGAAAGTAACGGTTTTCCCTGCCTTTTCCACAGCCACCCTGTGGATTCTCCCAAAAAACCGTCACAGTTTTCCTTTTCCAACTCCCCTTCTATTTTCTTGTTTCTAAAAGACTTAAAATCCGCCGCCCAAAAACCGTCACACTTTTCCCGGAGAAGGTAACACTTTTCATCTTTTCTTCTATTATATACAATTAGTTTTACAATAATATATGCAATTAGTAATAGTCCTGTGGATATGTGCATAAAACACTATAAACTGTTACCATTTAAAAATTCCCCTACCCTTCCGGAACCAATGCAGACAGATTGTTACTTCTGTCCAAGAAATTAGCCATTGGTATGCAAACTTTTCATATTTGTTCAATTAAACTCATGGCCTTCTATAACGGTCTCAGCACAATTGCTGGTTCCGGATGCAGTTCCATGCAATGATGGTTGCCCAGCTTAGGAATCAGAATTTGCACGCCGTCAAGATACAAAACTGGATTGCCCTGATTGTCCTCCTGCTGTTCCTTATTCTGAAAGCAAAAACAACAGGACTTTCTCAAGTTTCTGCGCCGAAATTTCCATAGCACATTTCAAGCACAGGAATCTTGCGAAACTGTTCTCAAGGAATAACGAAAAATCCCATTTGTGGCTGTTTGATGATTTGGCAAACAGAAAGTAACAGGGTTTACTTATTCTCATAAAAAAAATTCCATCTAAGACAGCTAACAAAGTGCTGCATTTTAAGATTGTATCAAGTTTTATTAAGCTTATTACAATGTTTGTGTTTCTCCCAAAAAGTTTGTTCGCCAAACTTTTTGGGAGAAACAACGCCATTTTATAATATGAATCATGGAAAAACAAGAGCTGCAATCAACGTACCCCGTATCAAGCTACGCGGTATGCAACCCTTCCCTCTTCTACTAATAAGGGCCTTTTTATGGCCTTTCTCCATCCCAAGTATCATTTTTTCCAAACAAAAAAGTTTGTTTAACAAACTTTTGGAGCCATAAGTTTGTGAGTTCGTAAAAATATGTAGAAAGCCATTTTAGCCCGACTATGTTCACATGCTGGTAAGTATACCATCGAAGTACAATGTATCGAAAGGTCATAGGACATTTAAATGTCAATAGTAACCTACTGATAGTGGATAAATACGCAAACATGAGATGCCAGGTGTTTTTTTACAGATCGTTTTGTCATGCTTTCTTATTGCCAAAAGTTTGTTCGCCAAACTTTTGGTTGATTCGCGCGGAGGGGTCAATACCCCGATGTTTTGTGTCGAAAAAATAGAATCCTAGGTTACTTTTTTGACAGGTGAAAGATTTCACTTTGCTGTGAAGAATGTAGGCTGAAAAAGCCATTAATCGTTCGAGGTCATGTATCACCATGATTTCGTGCTATGTATATTACTCTTTTTCCCTTGGTATATCCATATCAGCTATGAGCATATGCCTTTCCAATACCCTGTATTCTCGGCAGGCTGCCAGTTTGCCAGATTTTCTGCCGTAATCGGATGTGGTTTCCTCCATTGTGTAAATTTTAGCGGTTCACATTTTGGAGTATCTGTCCGATTCATACATTCCCGCATCAGTAAAACTTTCACAGGCCGAAAGCCGTAGCTGGCGGTTTCCTCTGGTAATAATTTTGTTCATATTCTGTCTGGTTGCAGCACATATAAACAGGCCTGATTCTGCAAGCCAGACAAGGTCCTTGCATTTTTTCAAATATCTGGCATCACAATCTGCATGAACAGGGCAAAATCGGGAAAGCCTTGTTTGTAGCTTTCAGAAAATTTTCGTAATTCGGAATTTCAGGAATCATGTCTATTGTCTTTATAATTCTGTGAAAGGCTTTTAGGTCTTTGTCATGAAGAAAAAATCACTGAGCCGTCTTTTAGGTCCACGCTTTCCATTCCTGTTTTTTACAGAAAAGAATAGTTTTTGTCGCCTCTGATGGATTTACAAAATCGCAAGATGTGTTATAAATTTGATTATACATACGCGTAATTCCTTTTGATTTTTTTGTGGTGATTAAAACTTCAAAGGGTTATGCAGTTTTTGTAAATTTTGCCACCGTACCGAGACCCCAATTTGAAAGGTGCGGAGGGAGACCACAAGGGACTGAGGATCCTGGTTGATTCACTCAACTCAAACAGGACGTCCCTGTATCATCTCGGGATTTCGAAGGATGTAAAGCGGTCCACCATATCCTATGCGAACAGCACAAGAAATCCTGAGGTTTTTGAGAGGCTGTCCTACAAGATTCTCGGAACATTGGACAGGGGTGGAAGGAAAAAGTTCAGTAAGGACTTTTTCGCGGTGGCTGCCACGGAAATAAGCCTGAGCATAAATGATTTTCCTTGGGCGGAATTCAGGAGCACCAAGAGCGGTGTAAAAATCAACATGAAGTACGACATCAACAACAGCGTGCCGGACTACCTTTTCATGACGAATGTAAAGGAACACGAGAATAACACTCTTGACAAGATGAGGCTGAAGAGGGGCTATACCGTTGCAATTGACAAGGGGTACTGCAATTACGAGAGGTTCAGATCCTGCTGCGACCAGGGAATCCTTTTCGTAACAAGGCTCAAGGGCAACGCCCGGTATGAGGTTGTTGAATCGAGGAGGAC
>DFJV01000005.1 GCA_002373205.1 Treponema sp. UBA3662 | reverse complement strand
AGACGGAATTCAAGTTACGAAATATGGCGACAAAAGCTATTCTGCCCTGCACTACGACGCATTCGGTTCTGTAACAAAGGCAGAAACAGAAACTTCTGTTCAGACCTACAGCTATGACGAAGCCAACATGCTCATTTCTTCAAGCAACGCAGACAAAACTACAAGATATTCTTACGACAAGTTTGGCCGCGTAAAGAAAATTTCCTTGGATGGACACGATTCATTTTATGACTATGATTCAAGCGGAAATTTAAAATCGCTTGTTTCCAACCTGAACAAAATGGATTTCTGCTATGACAAAGAAGGCAAGGAAAGCAAGTCCTCAAGTTCCAACGGAATTACAGTGGTAAAAGAAAAGGATAAAATTGGAAGGGAAATTCTTACGGTTCAGAAAGATTCAAGCGGAAAGATTCTCTTTGCAGAAGGAATCATATATGATGACGAAGGAAGAATTGCCTGCACAATAAATTCATCATCTTCATTCACTCTTTTTGAATACGACAAGCACGGCCGCTTGCAAAAACAGCTTGCCCCATATTCAAAAGAAATTGAAGAAAAAGCATACAGTGAATTTGAAGAATATGGAGAAAAAGCTTCTTCCCGTCCAGCTTATGATTCTGTAAGCCTGCCAAAAGAATTCATGGAAAAAGCAAAAGACCTTTGCTCTAAGATGAATCTTGATTTTAAGTTTGCACCACAAAAGTCATGGATAGAAACTTACAACTATGATTTGAACGGCAACAGAGTTTCAAAATCAAATGCCTTGGGAAGTCTGAACTATGAATACGATGCAGAAAACAGGCTTGTAAGGATTTTTGGAAAGGATTTTTCTGGAGCAGAGTTCAAATACGATGACAACGGAAATTTAATTTCTGAAAACACCCTTTACAAAAATGTTTCTTTGCTTTATACTCCTTCAAACAGATTAAGAGAGAGTAGAGTTGTCGATTACAGGACAGAAAGCAGCTTCACAGAATCATTTACCTACGACGCTTTTGGCCGCAGACAGTCAACGTGCGACAATACAGGTTGCACGGTACGCTCTGTATACGACGGATTAACAATGAATGAACTTTGTGAATACGAACCATTTGCATATTCCACCGGCAATACAACCGGCACAGACAATGCGGACGAAAAGCGTCAGGTTCGTTTTGCGGACATTGAATCTTATTCACAAAAAAACCGCACCCGGGGAAGCAAGCAGACAAGGTGCAGTCTTACACGCTACTTTACCTATGCAAACGGCAGGAAAGTTTTCCAGGACAACAGCTTTGGCACAAAATATTCTTATTCACAGTCAGCATCCTACGAATTGACTTCCGACGGCAGGGGCAGCACAAGATGTGTAATTGCAGCAGACGGAAGCAGTTCTTACTCCATTGACTATGACGCAGACGGAACTCCCTATTTTGCAAGCAACACAAATGGTGTAAAAAAGAATGTAGATGCAAGGACGGCGGTTGTTTCCGGAGCGGACTTTGCTTATGCCGGAAAGCAGTACGATGCAAGCCTTGGCCTTTATGACTATGGATTTAGGAACTATGCACCGGCATTTGCACGCTTTACAACAAGCGACCCTATCCGCGACGGAATGAACTGGTATGCATACTGCGCAGGTGATCCAGTAAACTTTGTGGACTTGTGGGGACTGGAGGCTGTTGCCACAAAATTCAATCAGAGGGACATTGGTTCTTGGGTTCATATTCCTGGGCAAGAAAATCTAAGCCCGCAAGCAAGTGCAAAAAAACATGAAAGGTTTGGAGCCACTGCCTGCGCGGCAACAACAGTTTTGAATATTGTTTCTGACCAGTACACAAAAATAACCGGCAAGCCCATGACAAAGGAACAGGCTGTTGCAGCAATGAACAATGCGATTGAAGAAGGGGCCGTTGACGAGACGAACGCCCTTACGGACTTTCATACGGCGGCAAACGCAATGTGGGCAACAACAGGACTCAAGGGTTCATTCACCTACACTACGGACAATCCGCAGCACACGGTTTACTGTTTGGGAAGCGACAATATTTATTCAGGAAAGCATTTTGTAAATGACGTGGGAAACAATGAATATTACGATGTGTATTCAAAAAACATCGGTAATTTAAATGCACCTGGAGTTCAGATTCTTGGAATAAGGGGCTATGATTTTTCCAAGAACAATTAAAAACATGGTGACTGACCAAGCACCTGCTTTTTGATTGCATAAATGTTTATAATCAGGATATGCTGTTAAAGTAACTTTTAGCAGCACATCCTGTTATTTATAATAGGAGTGATAGATATGAAAAAAAGAAAAGTTCTTCTTACGGCACTATTGGCAAGCTGCATTTTTTTGAATTCAGCATTTACAGAAGAGGTCGCGGATGCAAAGTTTGTAAAACTGGAAGCAGATGAATTAAGATCCTTGGACTATTCAAAATCTGTTTCTGTGGGAGAAGTGCACAGCAACCATGGACGCACAGGCTTTGATGCAGAAGCAAGAATGAATGTTGGAAATTTTGATTTCGTATGCAAAATAGAGTATATTGATTCAAAGAAAACCGAATACTACAAAGTAGAAGATTTAAAAACAGAATTTGCTGATGACTACAATTTTTACATTGATATCAATGGCACATTGGTTCTTAGTTCTCTAATTCAGATTTCATGGTTCAAAGGCGTTGAAAAATCAGCTTTCTTTTCTCCATACGGCACCAATCCTGTAATTGCAGAATTCAAGCAAACAGGCCAGGAAGACATCTATGCCTACTGCAACATAAATGCCATTGGTGGAGAAATGTGGGGCTACAAAACGGCAAGCAAAGTAATAGCCTACAGCCGCACTGCATCAAAAATAAACTATGACGGAAAGCTAAATTATTTTGTACGCATCTCTGGAGACAAGAACCACCAGTACAACTGGATTTCTGCGGAAGCCCTAAAATTGAGCGAAAAACAAATTCTTGCGCTTCCTGTGGAGGACGTTGAAGCAACATGCTTTAATGAACCCAAAAGTGGGGAATGGTATGAAGTTCCCGAAAACAAGCTTGTGGTTTTAAAAAACCTTGATGCAGACTATTTATACAACAGGGATTTTTTAAAGCTTCAGCCAGGCTCCGTCATATTTGCCAAATACAAAAGCAACGATTCTATAATTACACAAATTCCTGAATGGGGATACGTAAGCTTGAAAGGCCTAAAAAAAGTAACATTTCCTTTTGGATACGAAAAGGTGGAAAATTCTCAGGAGATGATATTTATTTGTCTTACAGGAAATTCCAGCAGTAAAATCAAGGTCTATACACAGCCATCCGTAAAATCAAAGGTAATAGGCAACTTGGACAGGGCAAGAGGAAAGCGCCAAAAGGAAAACACCCTCTTTGACCTTGTTGGATGCAGTACGGAAAGTCAGACAATAAACGGAAAGACTTCAAAGTGGTATTATATTGACGCACCTATAGAAGGAAAAGACGAAATTGTTCGCGGCTGGGTCTTTGGTCCAGAGTTTGGCGGAAATTACTAAAAGCAAAGGGGCAGGAGTATTCAAAATAATTCCTACCCCCGATTGCGGATAAAAATTGCATCCGTGCAATTTTTATCCAGTTAGTTTTCTGCGAAAACTAACCTTAAGTCTATGCAAAGAAACGACGCGCCCTCCATGGCGCTGCTTGTTCTGGAAAGCGGGTTAGCATATAAAAGCTGGTCCAGAAGAAGAAAATTCAGAACCAGCAATTCTTCCGGAAAAAATTACAGAGGAATGTTTCCGTGCTTTTTTGCGGGGGCATTCATCTGATTCTTACCGCAGAGGAAATCAAGGCTTGCGACTATGCGCTTGCGGGTTTCCTCTGGATTGATTATTGCACTGATGTAGTCGCGCTGGGCGGCAACGGCAGGAGTCATGATTGTCTCTTTGTACTCTTGAGACTTCTGTGCAACAAATTCAGCCTTGCTTGGATCCTGCATTTCTTTTGCATACAAAATTCCAAGAGCGCCCTCTGCACCCATAACGGCAATCTCTGCTTTTGGCCAGGCATAAACAAAGTCTGCGCCAAGATGCTTTGAGCACATTGCAATATATGCGCCGCCATAAGCCTTGCGGGTAATAATCGTTACCTTTGGCACGGTGGCTTCTGCATAAGCATAAATTACTTTTGCACCGTGGCGGATAATTCCCTTCTGCTCTTCCTGGGGACCTGGTATAAAGCCCGGAACGTCAACGAATGTAAGCAAAGGAATATTGTAGCTGTCGCAGTAGCGCACAAAACGCGCAATCTTGTCAGATGAATCGCAGTCAAGGATTCCGCCCAGACCGGCAGGATTGTTGCCTATAATACCAACAGACTTTCCTTCCACCTTGGCAAATCCGACAACCGCATTCTGGGCAAACTCAGGCATAATTTCAAAGAAGCTGTCATCGTCCGTAACGCAGTTTATTACTTCCTTCATGTCATAGCCCTGGGTGCTGCGTTCGGGAAGAATTTCTGCGATGTGCTTTTCCTTCTTGCGTTCATCGAACTTGAACTTCTGGGAAAGTATTTCTTCGCCATAATAATGTGGAATGTAATCCAAAAGCTTGCGGACTTTTTCGTAGCAGTCGTTTTCTGACTGGCAGCGGAAATGAGCAACACCGCTCTTCTGTGAATGAATTGAAGCACCGCCCAGGTCTTCTGCGGAAATGTCCATGAACATTACGCTTTTTACGACTTTTGGACCTGTGATGAACATCTGGCTTATCTTGTCCACTGCAAAGATAAAGTCTGTAATTCCTGGTGAATATACGGCACCACCGGCACAGGGGCCTGCAATAATGCTAATCTGGGGAACGGCTCCGCTTGCGCGAACATTCTGATAAAAAAGGTCACCGTAACCGCAAAGTGCGTCAACACCTTCCTGAATGCGTGCTCCACCCGAATCATTGATGCCGATTACAGGGCAGCGGGATTCAATTGCCTTGCTGATGAGTTCTGCGATTTTCTGACCGTGAACCTTTCCAAGAGAACCGCCCTGAACCGTAAAATCCTGAGCATAGATAGCAACTTTTTTGCCGTTGATTTTTCCAAAGCCGGTAATTACGCCGTCATAGGGAATGTCTTTTTTGTCCATTCCGAAGCTTGTGCAGGTATGGCGGGCACCCTCGTAAATTTCATAAAAAGAATCTTTATCGCAAAGGGCATTGATACGCTCTATTGCATGAAGCTTGCCTTTTGCATGCTGTTTTTCCAAATTGTAATTTGCCATTGCTACCTCGCTTATCAATTCAAGAACTTTTACTGATTTTAGTCTTTTTTTGCTCAATAGTCAATATGACAAAATATGTAAATGTGTCAAAATATTTTTTGTTCATTTTTATTCGTCAGCATGGAATTCTTCCCTCATCTTCTGGGAAGCAGAAAGAATTTCGCTGTTGTCGGGAATCCAGCCGTATTTTGTACGCAACTCGTTTGCGGTAAGCAAGATGTTCTTTGAGTTTGCGTCAAAAAGATTCTTGTAGTCATCATAGAAGGCCTTGCTGTCCTGGAAGAATTCACTTTCCTTATTCTGGGAGATTTCCACTATGCGCCAACATTCATCCTTAAAGACAAGGCGCACTTTGTCGCAGTATTCTTCGATGTGCAGCCTTTCATTAACGCTTTCGCCAAGTTCACCCATGTCGGACTCCGGGTAGACAAGGAAATATGTGGCGTAGCATTCGGTGAAGTCGCCTTCCTTTATGCGCTTTCCTAAATCTTCTGAAACAGGGGTAAGATGTTCTTTTCTTAGCGGAGGCTTTGCAAAGAGTTCCATCTTTTGCTCATTCACGGCAAATCCTGTAAGACCGAACATGTAGTAGTTGCCATTGTTGTTGTAGTTCATCCACTCGGCAGGCGATACTACTTTTTTTGCAGGGCTGTAGGCAGAGCGGGTTTGGTTTGTAACATAGGCCTGGCTTATTACGTCAACAAGGTAATCCGGCTGTTTGCCTAGGACAGTGCAGCGCGCCTGGTTCAAGTCCAGCATGTTGTATGCGCTGTAAAAGATTTCCACGGTTTGAAAAGCAGATAGCCCCTTTGTTGTAGGCCTTGACATATAGGATTTTCGCACAGAAAAAGCTGCGGCAAGGGCAAAGACAAAGGCTACTGCAAGAGAAACAAGAAGCTTTTTGTATTTACGCAAAAATCTTTTTCTCTTTACTTCTCGGGCATTTTTTTCCGTATCTTTTTTTACGGCAAGCTCAAAATCTTCGGGGGAAAGGGATGACTTTCTTATTACGGAAAGAAGCCTCCCATCTTGGGGAATAGAGCCGTCTTTGGAAAGCCCCAGTTCCCTGTAAAGTGAAGCGACAGGAAATAGCGGAGTAAGTTCCAAGGGGGATGATTTTCTTCCGCTTGTAAGCTCGGAAAGGGCCGTTTGCCTTAGGGAAGCAAGCTTTTCCACCTTTGACCTGGACTTTATGCTTGGAGATCTTGACAGGGAGTTGTCTACAAAAGATGCAAGCTGTTCGTCTACAGCCCAAATCTTATTGCGTAGGGGGACAAAGTTCTTGTCTGCCATGTCAAGGGAAAGCTCGTCCTGAGTCTTGGCGGAAAAAGGGAATTCTCCGGTAAGCGCCCTGTAGGCAATTACGGATTGCGTAAAGCGGGTGGCATTTGTTCCTGCAAGGGTTGGGTGTACATAAAAGGCACGGTTCTGGCCAAAGTCTGCTTCTTTGCCAGAAGATTCAAACCTTAGGGCTGCCTGTATGAAAATTTGCTCTGGGAAAAAAACAACCTTTGTAAAATCGTCACAAATAAAGATTCCGCCTGCACCGGAATTTGGCAAAGAGACATTCTGGTTTACGGATGCCTCCATTACAGAACAAACCAAGGCTGCGGCTCTCGCTGACTTTGCCTTGGCGAATTCCACGGAAGGAAAAACTGCCGAAAAAGAATTGGAGCTGTCATTGCAAAAGTAATCCTTTAGCGTCTGACCGGAAAAGGCCCTTCCCTTTACAAAAATAAGACCGCCGTCTTCTTCTGTTTCTTCAAAGCGCCATGCGGAGAAAACCCAGCCTGCACTTGTCTGTATGGCAAGAGAACCATTTTCTGCTATGCGGGTTCCACCGCGGGCTTTTGAAAATTCATCAGGAGACAGGCCTGTATTTAGGTATACATAGCCGTCTTTTTCGAATACGTTTTCCATATTCTTATTCTAGCGGTTTCCGCCAGAACTGTACAGATACTTAAAGTAGTCAAGCTTGGTACTGTAAGTTGTATCGAATGTTCCCATGGTAGTCTTGTAGGATTCAAGGCTTTTCCAGAACTCGTAGAACTTGGGATCGCGGCTGTAGCTTTCTGCGTAGATTGCGGCAGCTTCTGCATCGGCCTTACCCTTTGTCTCTTCACTTACCTTGTAGGCTTCACTTTCTATTGTACGCTTTTCGTTTTCCAGCTTACCAAGCCATTCAGCTTTTTTACCTTCGCCAAGTGAGCGGTAGGCTTGGGCAACCTGGTTGCGTTCCTTTATCATACGGTTGTAGACGCTTTCCGTAAGTTCATCGGAATACTTAATCTGGCGGGGAACAATGTCGATGAGCTCAATGCCAAATTCACCCATCATCTTGCGGGCTTCTTCCGTCATCTCGTCGCAGAGTCTTGTGCGGCCTTTGGAAACATTTTCGTTCTGGTTTGAAACGTTGAGCAAAGCTTCAATTTCTGCACTCTCGTCGTCTGCAATTCCGGAAAGGGATGAATTCTGGGCAGCTGTTTTTTCGTTGATGATGTTGCTTGAACGGACAATTTCGCTGAGACGGTTGCGGGTAATGATTGTGCGCGTTGCAGAATCAATTACGTCGCTAAGCTTTATGTAGGCACCTTCAAGCGTCTTAAATGACTGGTAGAAAAGAGCGGGGTCGCTGATTCTCCAGCGGCTTGTGGTGTCCACTATGATGAACTGGTTTTCCTTTGTAGGGATGCGCTCGCTGTCGCCTTCAAGGGAAAGTATGCGTGCAGGATATGTTGTAATCTTGTCTATAAAGGGAGCCTTCATGTAAAGGCCTGCCTGGGTATGGGTGTTTACGATTCTTCCCATGCGGGTTGTAACGGTCTGGCTTCCTTCGTCAACAACGTAAAAAGGACCTTCCGCAAGAAAAATAAAAAATGCCAAGACAACAAGAATTATGGCTATGTAAGATTTCTTCATTTGTTCCCCCTAGTTTTTTCCAAGATTCTTGACAGGCAAAATATTTTCCAACTCGCTGTCGATGAGGGCAGGCTTCTTTTCCTTGTCCTGGCCTGCAAAAATTTCTTCCATGGTCTCAAGGTAAAGACGGTCACGGGTAACGGCCGGAGCCTTGCGGTATTCCTCGTAGACTGAATTAAAGCGGGCAACGTCACCCTTTGCCTTGTTTACACGCTCGGCGGCATATCCTTCTGCAACCTGAACCTTCTGGTCTGCTTCACCCTTTGCCCTTGGGATTTCCGCATTGTAGCGTTCCTTGCCCTCGTTGATGTAGCGGTTCATGTCCTGAATAGCTTTGTTTACGTCTTCAAAGGCATCCTGTACACCAGCAGGGGGAACAATGTTCTGGAGCTTTACGGCAGAAACATCTATTCCTATTCCAAGCTTTTTGTACTGGAGGTTCATCTGCTCAACGGCAAGATTCTCTATGTTGGTTCTCTCGTTGCTCATTACCTCAAGAATTGCGCGGTCACCAACAAGGGTGTTCACCACGGAGCGGCTTATGTCGCGTATGGTCTGCTCTTTTTCCTGAACCGTAAAGAGCCAGGCCTTTGGGTCTGTAATGCGGTACTGGATAATCCACTCAACGTCTACAATGTTAAGGTCGCCTGTAAGCATGGTGGATTCATTTGTAATACCGTTCTTGTACTGGTTCACAGGTCCGCCGTGAGTCGTAACAAAACCAAACTGCTCGGTCTGGATTGCCTTTGGACCTGGAACAACATATTTCTTGTCGATGCCAAAGGGCAGCTTGTAGTGAAGGCCAGGGCCAAGTGTTTCGTAGTAGCGGCCAAACCTTGTTATAACGCACTGCTCGTCAGGATTCACGATGAAAAAACTTGTGAAAAGCATAATCACAAAAACAAAAGCTACCAAGCCCCAGATTACCCTTACCGGGGTCAGGAAATTTTTTAACTTTTTATTTTCCGTAGCCATAAATGCCTCCTGTAAAATCTCCCCTTAGAATTCCTCTGCGGAACTTATAAAACACGCAATTCCTTCGGTCTTATAACTTTCGCGCAGCCTGGAAACAATTTCCTTGATTTTTTCTGCTTCGTCTTCGCCACAAAAAATAAGGTACATCATGTTAAGCTGAGGCCACACGTCGTTCCCCAAATGCGGATTGTTGAATCCGGCACCGGTAACATTGTTGAATTTTGTATACCTGTGGACGATTCCAGCCTTGCTGAATTCAGCGATGAAGTCTTCGTCCAAGGCCTGTGAATAAATTATCTCTATGCGGACTTTCTTTTCCATAATGCACTACTCCTTTTCCTCGGAACCAAAAAGATCCTGCTGATTCTTTAAGCTGCTTACTTTCTCTCCCCTTGCAAATGCGGCGTTGCGGGCGGCCAAAGCCTTTGCACGAGCCTTAGCTTCTTTCTTGGCAGCCTTCTTTATGCGGTGGTTGTTTACGATGTAGTAAACCGTTGGCATAAGGAAGAGTGTCATCAATGAACCGAATGTCATACCACCGAATACGGTAAGCGAGATTGGCTGCATTGACGCAGAACCTTCACCTGGGAAGAATGCCATAGGTGCAAGAGAAATAACGGTCGTAAGAGTTGACATAAGGATTGGGCGCAAACGGTTTCGGGCTGCTTCTACACAAGCGTCCTCCAAGCTGTAGCCCCTCTTCCGCAAAAGGTTCGTATAGTCAACAAGAACGATACCGTTGTTTACGATTGTACCAACAAGAACCAGAAGACCCATAATCGTTATAACGCTGAGCTGCTGTTGCGTAATAAGGTAAATTGTAAACACACCGATGAAGGAAAGCGGAATTGTCATAATAACAATGAAGGGGTCAATAAGAGACTCAAACTGGCTTGCCATTACTACGAATACAAGGAATGCCGCCATGATGATGATTGCACCAAACTTAATGACTGCTTCCATCATGTCTGCATAGTCACCGGAGAATGATATAAGGACATTTTCATCCTGAGGAATGTTGTCGCTTATGAGCTTGTTGATTTCCTTCTGGATAACGTCCAAAGACTTTCCGCTTACAGGCTTAGCCGTAACGTGTGCAATACGGGCCTGGGATTCGCGGAAGATTGTAACAGGGGCTTCGTTCTGCTCATAGTGGGCAAAGCTGCTCAAAGGAATCTGCTGCCCCTGGCTGTTAACAACTGTAATCTGGTCAAGGTCTGCAAGCTTTGTCTTGTCACGCTCACTCATGCGCACAAGAATGTCTATGTCGTCTCCGTTCTTGGTGTAGCGGCTTGCGGTAGTTCCGTTGATTGCGGCTGTAATTTCACTTCCAACTCCGTAAACATTCAGTCCAAGCTCGTACATGCGGTCGCGGTCAACGATGATTTCTGCCTGTGGAAGACCGTCTTCTACATCGCTTGCAACTTCCGTAACATAATCCTGTGCCTTTTCCTTAAGAAGCTTTTCTATCTGGGTTGCGGTTGAACGGACAAGCTCAAGGTCATCGCTCTTTATGTCTATGCTCATTCCGCCAGAACCTGCGCTGTTCATATTCTTGGAGAAGCTCAAGTCTGCTCCCGGGAACATGGTAAAGTATTTTCTAAGCTTTTCCTTGGCAGTTTTTTCGTTATCCCAATCGGGCTGCCTTTCTTCTACAGGGTAAAGTGAGAATACGATTCGTCCGGAATTTGTCTCTGAACCTGATGAGAACCAGGACGTGCCTCCGACGGAAACCATCGTGTACTTTACACCCTTAAGCTCCTGACTTGCCATTGCCTGCATGGAAAGAATCGTGTTTTCCGTAACGTCAAGGGGAGTTCCCTTGGGCAGGGCAAAGTCTATGGAAATCATGTTGGAAGCTGGTTCGGGCATAAAGATGAATCCAACTACTTTTATAACAGCAAAAGAAACTATAAAAAGACCAATAAGGCTGAATATGACAAGCTTTCTGTGGCGAAGAACACGCTTTACTCCGTGCGAATACCTTATGTCCAGATTGTCAAAGAATTTATCTGCCCAGCGGTTAAAGCGGTCCAAAGGCTTATCCGTATTGTATTCATGAATTGAAATCTGCATGAAGCGCGATGTAAGGGCAGGAACAAGTGCGATTGCAACAATAAGAGAGCTCATGAGGGAGATGATGATTGTCCAAGCAAGGTCGTTGAACATCTGTCCCATAATTCCAAGCATCTTCTTGAACATAAGCATAGGAAGGAAGATACAGACGGAAGTAAGGGTACTTGCCGTAATAGAAGTAATCATTTCCCTTGCACCAAGAACAGAAGCAACGCTGGACTTGGTTCCCTTCTGCCTGTAGGAGAATATGTTTTCAAGAACAACTATGGAGTTGTCTACAAGCATACCTATACCAAGCAAAAGACCCGCTGTAGAAACCATGTTAATCGTAATGTCCATAAAGTACATGGCAAACAAAGTTATCATTACGGAAACAGGAATTGCAAGGGCTATGATGATTGTACTCCTCAATGAGCGGAGGAAGACAATAAGAACCAAAACAGCAAGGATTGCACCAACAATAACAGAGTTTACAACTTCGCCGATGGTCTGTTCGATTGCATCGGTAGTATCGTATACTTCTACAATTTCTATGTCCGTAGGAAGGGCTGCTTTTATTGTAGGAATTGCCTTGTCTACCCTTCTTGCCGCCTGGACAGAGTTTTTGCCACTCTGCTTCTGCAGCATGATAAGAACACAAGGTTCACCGTCAAGATAAGCAAGGGTTGAAACGTCCTTGTAACCGTCATAGATGTCTGCAATGTCGCGGAGAAGGATTGTCTTAAGCTCAGGTGCATTCATTCCGTCGGAAGCGGCCATCTTGTAGGAAATTACCGTGTTGCGCAAGTCCTCTATGCTCTGGTACTTTCCGTTTGTCTTTATTGTGTAATTCAAGTCTCCGCTTGTAATCTTACCGCCGGAACTCTGGATGTTCTGGGCACCAATCATCTGGGCAACCTGGCTTACGCTAAGGCTGTATGCTTCAAGGCGGTCGCGGGGAATGTCTACGTTGATTGACTCTTCCCTACCACCGGTAACGTTTGCACTTGCAATTCCGTCCAGCTGCTCAAGGCGTGGCTGAATAACGTCTTCCGCATAATCGCGGAGTTCCTCTGGAGTACGGTTTCCCTTTACCGCAAGAACCTTTATTGGCATCATGGAAGGATCCATTTGAATTGTAAGCGGTGTTGAAGCGTCATCAGGGAGGTATGAACGCACAATATCTATCTTGTCTCGGATCTCGTTTGCGGATGTATCAAGGTTAGTTCCGTAGTTGAATTCAAGGATGATAAGGCTTAGTCCAGTGGAGGACTGGGACTGCATCTTCTTTAATCCGCCAAGACCCGAAAGTGAAGATTCCAGCGTACGGGTAACGCTCTGTTCAACTTCCTCAGGACCTGCATTGTTGTAAGTGGTATATACAATCATGTAGGGAAGATCCATGTTTGGGTACATGTCCATTGGCAGGTTCAACGTACAGAAAATTCCCAGCGCAATAAGAACAAAAAAAATCAGCAGGGTTGTTACAGGTTTATGAACCGCTCTTTCTGATAAAGTCATATTTTATTCCTTCTATATTATATTCATATATTCAGACTATTCCGAAACAGAAACAATGTTTACGGCAGAACCGTCATTCAAAAGAGACTGTCCCTTTACAACAATCATGTCACCGGCAGAAATTCCGTTGGTAATTTCCGTCTTGTTGTCAACGGTAATTCCTTCAGAAACGCTCTGAAGCTTTACGCGGGCAGGTTCACTCTCCGTCTTCTGGGAACTAACCACAAAGATGTAGGGCTTGCCGTCACGCTGAACGATTGCGCCAAGCGGAACAACGATTGCATTGTTTACACTGTCGGTTATGAGTTTTACGCGGCCATACATACCAACGTGAATCCTGTCGTCGTTTGGTGAAAGGCGGAGCTTTGCGTTCATTGTGCGGGTGGAAGTGTCCAAAACTGGGCTTATCTCCACGACCTTTGCAGTAAATTCAACTCCGGGATATGCGTTAAAAGAAATAAATGCGTTCTGGTCCATCTTGATGCGGCTAACAAAGCGCTCTGCAACGCTTATCTTTATTTCCAGATTGTCCGTCTGGCTTACGGTTGCAACAGCCATTGCAGGAGAAACCTGGGAGCCAACGTTTGGCGTAAAGGAAGTTACAATTCCGCTGATTGGTGAGCGGACAGGGCTCTGGCTGTAGTACATACCGGGTGTGCTTGCGTCTACATAAGCAATAACCTGGTTCTTGGCAACAGAATCGCCAACGCTTACCAGGATGCGGGAAATTTTTCCTGCCATATCCGGCATTACGCTTACGGATGAAGAAGATGACACGTCTCCGCCAAATTCAAGGTATTCATCAAGATTGCCCTGACCTACCTTGCTTACGTTTACGGCAAATACAGTTTCCTCTCCTTCTTTCTTTGCTTCGGCTTCCTTCTTGGAACAGCCGGAAAAAGCGATTGTAAAAAGCAAAGCGGATGTAAGCACAAAAGATGCACGCGCCGCCTGTGAAATTGTTCTATTCATAAAAAACTCCTTAATCTATCTATTTTTTTAGTTCAATGCCAAGCAGGGTTTCCAAATCCAAAAGTGAACTTATGTAGTTGAACTTCTGGTTTGCAAGGCCAAGTTTTGCCTGGTTCAGCTGGTTTTCTGCATCACGCAGGTCCAAAAGCTCGCGGGTACCGTTCATGTAGGCGGTTGCACTCATGTTGTAGGAACGCTGCGCAAGGGTTACGTTTCTCTGCATGGACTGAATCTGCTCGCGGCACATCTTTAGGTTGTCCACGGCCTCCTGAATCTTCATCCTCTGGTTCTCGCGGACATCCTGAAGGCTAAGCTCAAGCTTCTGTATGTTTGCCTTTAAGTCCTTAGCCTGCTGCCTGTTCTTTGACCAGGGGAGCATGTCCGAAATCTTCCAAGCGAGGGTAACGCTAAAGGAACCGTTGTCCACCCAAGCGTCCTTGTCTCCCCAGTCGGCATCAAGCGCATCGGGAAGAACCGGCTGGTAGCTGTAGCTTAGTGCAAGTGCCGGTGTAAAAGCCGCCATGTTTGCAGCGCCCAACTGCAAGTTCATTGTGTTGAGGGTTGCCTGCAAAGACTTGTAGTCCAAGCTGTCTTCAAGATATTTTTTCATAAGGTCATCAGCGTTAAGGTCAACGTATTCAGGATCTATGCTGCCGTCCAAGACAATCTCCGTTCCAACAGGCATTCCAAGCAAAAAAGCAAACATATTCTTCTGCTGCTTAAACTGCAACTCCGCCTGCTCAACCTCAGGAACCATGTTCTGGTAAGTTACCTGTGCCTGCAAAAGGGCAAGCTCCGGTATGCGTCCGTTCCTAAAGTTGGCTGCTGCCTGAGCGCTTCTCTGCCTTGCGTTTTCAAGACTGCGCTTCTGAAGGTTAAGGTTTTCCTGGGCAAGAAGAAGACCGTAAAAAAGCTTCTTTACGTTGGCAAGGGTTTCCTTCTGGCTCTTTTCCCAGCTTATCTTACCAGCCTCGTAGTCCGCCTTAGCAGCCCTAATGGAATTAACGTAGGCCAGGCTAAGGTTAAGGCTTGCCGTTACGTTGCCCACCGCAGTCCAGTGCATGCTCTCCGTTTCCTTCTTCTCCTCAAAGGGAACTCCTATTGCATTCATAATGGGAGCCATTGCATTCGCCTGCTTAATGGAAGACTCCACGCTGTTTGCACGGCTCATCGTACCGCTAACGGTAACGTCTGGAAAAAGCACATTCCAGGAATATGCAGAAGCCCTTCTCTTTATGTCCAGGTCTATGTCCGCACTCTTTAGCGCACGGCTGTTTTTCTTTGCGTAGTCAACGGCCTTTTCAACCGTAAGCGTTACCGTTTTTTGCCCGCCATCTTCCGCAAAGGCATTGGGCGAAAGCACAAGCTGCGCTGCCAAGCCAAGGGCCAGAACTGCCGGGGCAAAAGATTTCGTCATTTTATTAAATAAAGAATTCATCAGAATTCCTCCTTTTTACCATAACTGAATATATTTCCGTCTTTTGTATAACTTACAACTCCGCTCATAAGCATTTTGTAAATTGCGCGCACAATCTCCGAATAAAATTCCAGGGGAAAACCGTGCCTGATTCCGTGGGCAAGAAACATCAAAGGCTCCCCGAAAGCAGTGCTCAGTATAAGATCGCGGGCAAGCTCCTTGTGGGACTCGCTAAGATGCTCCGGGAACACAAAAGAATCCTTCTTTGCAAAGAGAATCTTCTTAAAGGAAACATGCTCAGGCGAATTAAAAATCTCGCGAAGCCTGCTGTCCCCATCATTACCGTCAACTCGCTGGAATTCAATCCACTTGCAGGCCTCAAGAATTTCACTGCGCTTGAAAAAATAAATGGTCGTGGTGCAAACAATCGAAAATATGCATTCGTCAAAAGTAGCGGCATCCCTTAGCGCAAGGGCAAGAATCCTTCCGAATTCAGAAAATTCACTTTCAAGAAGCGAAAGAATCATGTCTTCCTTGTTCTTATATATAGAATAGAAGGAACTTTTTGCCATGCCCAGTTCCGCCGCAATGGAATCCATGGTAAGTTCCGCATAGCCCTTTTTTGCAACCACCGCAGAAACCGCCGCAAGCTTAGCGTCCACCCCCCTTGCATTCATAACGCAGGCAAGGCAGCCCTGCTCAAGACTTTGCATCCGGCCGTCGGAAAGAAGAAAGCCAGCCCTGCCAAGACCGCTGTGGATAAATTCCGCTGACCGCTTGGAATAATAGGCCACGTCATTGCTTTCTTCACGGTAAAAATTCCAGATGTAAACAAATTCCAGCAGTTCCACGCAGACAAAAACCGCGGTATAGTAAAAGCGCTTGTTCTGAACAGAGCCGTCGGGGGCAAATACAGAGTCAAACATGCGCACCCCACGCTTCTTTCCTTCAAGCACAAAAGTGTCCAGCGAAAAATCGGGCGAAGTTGAGCGCAGGTAGTTTATGTATTCAGTGTGGCGGCAAAGAGTCTCTATTATAAAGGGCAGGACAGCGGAAGAGTCACCACGGCCAAGCATCCCCTGAACGGCAGTCACCAGAGAGGCAAAGCGGTCGTAGACGGTCTGCAAAAGAGTCTCCTCCAGCTCTTCGCGGTTTGCAAAGTGGCGGAAAATGGCAGCCTTGCTAATGCCAACCTCTGCGGCAATCTTGGAAAGAGAAATTTTCTTTATTTTTCCGTCGCGGTAGAATGAAAACACCGCGCTTATTATCCTTTCTTTTGTATTCTCTGCCATAGCGCGTATTGTTACCGAACAATCGGTAACTAAGTGTAAATATATACATTCCGGCAAGTAAAGTCAATAGAATTCAGATTATTTTTGAAATTTGGACGGCAGGCCAATTTTAACTGTGCCCGGCACTCCGTGACCGGTCAAACTCCATGCAATTTTTACTCATCGCAAACAAGAAGCGCCATGGAGGGCGCGTCATCTGTTTGCGGAAAGATGGGGCAAGTTTTCCGAAGGAAAACTTGTGGGTAAAAATTGCATGGAGGCAATTTTTCCCCGCTTTCCAGGGTTCCGCTTTCGCTCCAGCCTCCTCACTTCGTTGCGGTGGCCGGCTACGCCGCCCCTCCAATCGGGCGTAGGCTGCAATCGAGTACGCTGCTAAGATTTAAATTCTTGCGCAGAAGGCTTCAATTTCGCTTTTGTGCGCCAAAAGGTCGTTTTTGTTTTCTACAGACGTAAAGCCAATGCGGTTTGTAGACTCAATTTCCAAGTGGCCGTAGAAATGCTCTATAGTTTGGATTAGACGCTCACACTCCTGCATGCCGGGGCCTGTGCGCAAGACCATAGAATAGCCTTTTTTGCCGGCGCTTAACTTCGCATGAGGTTCATGGGTGTTGCACCAGGGAGTCCAGCGGTCTATAAAAGCCTTGTACTGTCCGGGAACATCTGCCCAGTAAGAAGGTGCGCAAGAAACTATAACATCCGCCTTTTCAAATTCTTGGACAAGATTGTTAAAATCGTCATCAAAGTTTGAACATTTGGCAGTTTTGTGGCAGCTTCTGCAACCCTTGCAAAATTCAACCTTGAAGTCTCCAATGCAGACTTTCTTTATGGAATACTTTTCCTGTATGCATTCGGCAACAAGGTTCACCATTTCTGCCGTTGCCCCATTTTTTACAGGGCTACAGTTAATTACAAGCGCATTCATTTTTTTATCAACAAACAATTTATTCCGTCCTCCATTTGGTCTGTCCAGACTTCTGATTTTTCACCTTCGCCCTTTCTGTAAAAGACGCCCACATCTTTTATTGTATAACTTTTTTGAATATTTTCAAAATTGATTTCGTAAAAATGCCCCGGAAGAAAATCAGATTCTACATAAACTTCAAAACCGTCAATATAAAAGACAAAGGCTGCTATTTTATAATCCTGCTTGTTGTAAAACTTGAATGCCTTGTCGTATTCACCGCCTATTACAAGCCCTTCATTTATCTTTACTATTGGAAAGTTGCCTTTTTCCAAATCCTCTGCAACTTCACTACTTTCAATTTCCTGAACTTTATAATTGTGGATGCGCTCAGACTCAAGCCTGCTTTCCTGGTTGAACATTTTTATAGCACAGAACGTTAAGTAAATGGAATATATCAAATACAAGACAAAAAGTATGAAGCATAAATTAAGTAAGGAAAAAACAATTATCCCCTTTTTGCTTTTGCGCCTTATGCTTTTTACCAACCCCACAACCAAGATTGCCGGAAGAAGCAAAAATATTAAACCGTTAAGGACATAACCTATGGCCGGATATTTTTCTATTATTTGCATAATGGTCTGGGTCATAAACTCTCCTCGATTTTTTTTCCAAATATAGAGGGTTTTTGCAAAAGTTGCAAGAGAAAGTTTGCTAACAAAAATCAATTTTCAAGGGTGGACCCTTGCACCCATAACTCGGAGGGGAGGAAACCTCTCAGAGTCCGAAGCCCGATGTTTCCTCCACCGCTTGAAACTTCGTTGCGAGTTCCAAACCACCTTCGACGGTACGCACTTGCTACCGTCTCATCTTGGGCACGGCTTAGGGGCCATATCGCTCAACGTTTCGCGATATGCCTAAGAACCCCAATTCTTGGCACAAACGGGGTCATTATCTGTCGGTTGGTGAGCGTAGTCGAACCACGACCCGATAATCTGCTTAAAAATACGCTCCAAGAAAAAAAGCATTTATAAAAAAAGCGTGATATAATGGGAGAGATTATTTTTTCCATGGAGATTTTATGGTAAGGGCTAATTTTTGGGTTTTGACGGCGGTCTTAATGCAGGCTTTGTTTTTTTCTTGCGGGCAGGGGGTAAAATCACCGGACTTTGTAAAAGACATGAAGCTTGTCTGGAGCGATGAATTCGACGGGGAAAGCGACTGTCCCGACGAGGAAAACTGGGACTGGAACGAAGGCGCTCACGGCTGGGGAAATTCGGAAGTGCAGAACTACACCAAGGAAAGGGCAAACTCCTACGTAAGCAAGGGCAGCCTAAAAATTGTTGCGCAAAAAGATGCAAAAGGCAAGTGGACTAGCGCAAGGCTAATCTCCCGCTGGAAAAAGGCCTTTACCTACGGCTACATAGAATTTAGGGCAAAGGTTCCAGACCGCAAAGGCACCTGGCCCGCCCTCTGGATGATGAGCGACAAGGCAGAATACGGCCAATGGCCACGCTCTGGAGAGATAGACGTTATGGAACACGCCGCAAGCACTTGGCAAGACAAAACCTACGGCACTGCCCACTGCAAGGCAGGTTACGGTGGAAGCCCTGTAAAAAGCGAGTATATAATAGTAGAAAACATTGAAAAAAAATGGCATACATACGGAGTGCTCTGGACGGAAGATGCAATCACCTGGTACTGCGACGGGAAGCCCTACAGCGAATACAAAAATCCCCGCGATGAGCAAAAGAGCGAAAACAGCTGGCCCTTTGACAAAGACTTCTACATAATCATCAACCTGGCAATGGGTGGAAGCCTTGGGGGAAGCATACCCAAAGAGCTGGATTCCTGCCAGATGGAAGTGGACTACGTAAGGTGGTACCAGTAATTTTTTTTTATTTTTTTGCGGCACTTTTTTATGCAGAACAAATGCGCCTCAAAAAGAACACTTACCTATTTTTGAAGGGGCTTTGCGGGGTTCCGCGGGGCCCTGCCCGCTCCATTGCTGGCGCAACGGCAACGGGTTGCAAGCAACCCTGCCGCCCCTCCAATCCCTGCCGCGTCTGGGGCTGCTATGTCCCTATAAGAAGTCCAGGACTCTTCCGGCAAGGTAGAGTGGCAGATTCAAAAGCGTGTAGGGCTTTTTCTGCATGGGAGTTGAGGCATGTTCCACCGAATATTCACCGTCATAAAGTCTCACTGCAAGATTAGCGCCGGAGTTTTCTATATAAGAATGGAGGGAGCGCAAGGTTCCGGTCTTTCCGCTTTTCACTTCAAGCGGCACAAGATCTGTATTTTTTACGATAAGAAAATCAAGCTCCGCGTTCGACTGTTTTTTCTCCCTTACCCAGAACAAGGGCTTTTCAAGTCTCATGCAGGTCTGCGAAAGAAGTTCCTGAGCCACAATCTGCTCGGCAAGTATTCCCTTGTATATGCTGCTCAAAGAATCTTCCTTAAAATAAAATCCCGTAATTCCAAGGGCGTGATTCAAAAGGCCTGAGTCCAAAAACTGGAGCCGGGGCTTCAATTTCAAATCCGGTATGAAGGGAAGCGAATAATCTGTTACGGGATATCGCAGGTACAAAATCATCGCTCGTTCAAGTGTCCGCAGGGCATTTCCTATTTCCTTCGACTTGTAGCCGGAGTTTCCGAATTTTTCAAATGTAATCCTTTTGCCTGTTTCCGCAGGAGAGGTTTCAATTACATGGCGGATGATGTTGGTCTCGCCCGTGTTCTTGGCATATTTAGTCACGTCATCCTTGAAAGATAAAAAGAGGTTCTCGTAAACCGCGGCAACTTCTAAAAAATCACCTGTCGTCTTGTAGCGGGAAAGTGCTTCTGGCATTCCACCTACAAAAGTGTAAAGGCGGAAAAGTTCCGAAAGCTTTTTGTGGGCAAAGGCAGGAGGCGGAGTCTGGCGGTAATATTCAAGTGCCTGATTTTCTCCCATGGCATCAAGAAATTCCTCAAAGCAGAGGGGAAACATGTAGCGGTATTCAACACGCCCAACTGGAAAACTGATTTTGTGCATGTCCATCATTATTTCCAAGAGCGAACCCGCGCTGATTACAAAAAGCTCCGGCATTTCCTCAAAAAAATAACGCATCAAGGCAACCGCATTGGGGCAGTTTTGGATCTCATCGATGAAAAGAAGCGTCTCCCCCTTTGGCGAGATGTTTTTCTCGAAGCAAATCATCTGGAAAAGTTCCTTTATTCCCAAGTCATTTTCAAAAAGACTTTTATCACCGGCCACGTCCATATTCAAATAGATGAAAGTCTCAAAGTTTGCGGCAAATCTTTTTACGGCGGTCGTTTTCCCCACCTGACGCGCTCCCCTCAGGACAAGGGGTTTTCTGTTGGCAGAGGCCTTCCATTTTTTTAGCTCAGCGTCAATTTTCCGGTTAAATCCTAAAGTCAGGGCATTTTCACTCATTTTCTACCTCAAAGACAGGGCAATTTTAAAGCAGTTTTGTCCTAAAGTCAAGGCAATTTAAAATTATCCAGAATCGGCTATACTGCAGGAGGGCTTTTTACTACCGCGTATAGGTATGAAGTGAGCAAACAGTGGTGATGGGCTTTTAGCTATTTCTTTGCCTTAACGTAATGTTCTTTTATGAAGCTTTCAACCTGCGCCTCTTCTTCTTTTGAAGAAAAGCAGTGGCGGGGAATCAATATTGCCTTGTTGAGGGCAAAGTAAATTGCGATTACGCTCTTTCCAAAAAACACTTTTATAAAGTCTTCCGTTGTACAAGTATATGAACCGCGCACAGAAGCATCTGTAATGCTGCTTTCCGCAAGGGTTAATTCATGCTCATTCTGTATTGACCTGTCGGATTTGTAAAACTTGGAAATTCTTCTTGGCCAGTGAACAAAAAAGGTGAATGCGTAAAGGAGAAGGATTATTATTAAAACGAAAAATTCAGATATTTTTCCCGTCCGTCTAAAAGCCAGAAAGGAACTAAAAGTTATGAAGGCAATTAGCAAAACAATAAGAATTAAAAGCACTACCGATCCTGTCTTATGAAAACTATGGTCATAGCAGAATTTCTTATAGTCGTCTTCGCTTACATTTACCTTGATTTTGTATTCCATATTAAACACCTCTCCTGTTTGCGTCTTAGGCAATTTCAAAGGCCATATATTTAGGCATATAGATTCATAGATTCCGAAACACACGACCAAAGTAAGTGCGTATGGTCGTGGCGTAGCGTTCGGAATGACAGTAAAAAAATGACAGTTAAAAAAAACACCGGGGACTTCTGCGCCAAAGAAAATGCAAGCCGGTTGCAAACATGGCGCAGAGTCCTTAGTGACTATGCCAGGCAGCCGTCCAAAGCTTCTGTAATTGCTTTTTTGTCCATGTTCTGGCCGATTACGCAAAGCTTAATCATGCGGTCGCCAACATTTTCGTCCCACTCGTCTTTGATGCGGGGATTTTCTGCAAGGATTTTCTTCTGTTCTGCTGGCGGACATGCGGCAATCCACTGGCCTGAATAGCCTGCCTGAATCTGGCGGCCGCTTGTCTCGAACACCCATGCCATGTCCGGTTCGTCGTCAAACCACATAAGCCCCTTGCAGCGGATGATGTTGCGTGGCCATTTGTCTGCAAAGCTGTCAAGCTTCTGGCGGTTGAAGGGCTTACGGCGGTAGTAGACAAAGGTTGCAATGCCGTATTCGTCTTCGTCTGCACCAGAATCTCCGTCGTGCTTGTGCTCGTGGTGGTGGTGGCCGTGTTCATCGTGCTCGTGTTCATGTTCATCATGGTCGTGGTCATGCTCGTCATGGTCGTCGTCGTCATCGTCTTCTTCTTCCTCAAGCTTCTGGCACCAGCCTGCACTTGCGTAGACGGTTTCAAAGTCAAAGCTTCCAGTTGCAAGCATGTCTGCAATGTCCGCCTTGCCGTGGTCTGTTTCTATAACCTTTACACCGGGATGAATGGCATTAATAACGGCGCGCACCTTTTTGAATTCATCTTCTGTAACCAAGTCCTTCTTGTTGATTACAAGGGTTGAGCAGAATTCAATCTGCTGGACAAGGAGGGACTCAATGTTTTCTTCGTCCATGTCCTTTTTAAGAAGACTGTCGCCGCCTGCAAATTCGTCTACAAGGCGCTTTGCATCAACAACGCCAATTACGTTGTCCAAGTTTCCGTTTGAAACCTGCATCAAGGACTGGGCAATAGGCATTGGTTCGCAAACACCGCTTGCCTCAATAAGAATGTAGTCGTACTTGCCGCTCTTTATAAGATTTTCTATATTGGTAACAAGGTCTGTCTTAAGGGTGCAACAAATGCAGCCGTTTGTAAGCGGAACAATGCTTGAAGTGTCCGTAACCTTTGCTCCGTCTGCAATGAGTTTTGCATCTACGTTAACTTCGCCAATGTCGTTAACAATAACGGCAACCTTGTAGCCCTTCTGGTTGGTAAGGATCTGATTCAAGAGCGTGGTCTTTCCCGCGCCAAGATAACCGCACAGCAAAGCCATGGGTGTAGTTTTTTTAGCCATTTTATCTACCTCTTTGGTCTAGCAAATTATTTTCTTCTATAAAATACTCATTTTTGAACTTAAAATCAAGATTTTACTGAATATATATGGTTCCAACAAGGCAACCTACGCCGGCGAGGAGCCCCGTAAGTAGCCGCAGGCTATGAGCGTTAGCGAAGGGCGGATGGCCGGTGACGATATTTAGCTTACAGTCGGATTAGCCATAGAGCGGAATGGTAGAACAAACAATTCTTCGTCCAAATTCAAAAAAAATAAAAAAATTTGCGCAAATGTGTCGGTTTTTGAATTTTTTTTGATGAATATAAATATGAAGGCAAAAAAAGGAGTTTACATGAAGTCTTTTGAATTAAAAACATTTTTACTAAAATCGCTTTTTTTAAGGACGGTTTTACCGGCGGCTTTTCTTACGCTGGCGGTTTTGGCAAGCTTTATGCCGCTGGGTTGCAAGTCTTCGGTGGAAGGGCTTTCCATGCTGGAGGGGGATTTTTCTTGCCCAAGGGCGGAGGATTTTTTTGTTACCGGGGAAGACTCATTTCTTGTGCGCTTTAACAAGAGCGTGTCTTGCAAGGAGGCATTTTTTTGGCGGGAAGATAGCGGAGAAGAGACGAGCCTTGTGGCAAGTTCACAGGATGAAGGAAAAAGCCTTGTCTTTACAAGCCCGGTTCCAATGCAGACTGGCGCGGAATACACTTTTAGCGGAATAGTTCAGGATGGGGCAGGAAACACGCTTACGATTACGGTTCCATTCTGGGGCTACAACGGCAGGGTTCCAAGAATTGCCCTGTCGGAAGTGCACGTGGCAAATTCCAAGACTGCAAAGAACAGCTGGCGGGCGGAATATGCAGAGCTTCTTGTTCTTACGGATGGGAATCTTAGCGGGCTAGAACTTGTCTGCACGGGAAACTACAGCACAAAGACCAAGGAAGCAAGCGTTTACAAATTTCCCCCGGTGGAAGTTAAGGCCGGGGAATACGTTACGGTTCACCTTTGCAGGAACGAAAGCTACAGCGGTATGAATGACGACGAAGAAGGAAAGCTTTCGCTTAGCAAGTCGCCCGACAGTTCAAACACGGCATTGGACTTGTGGACAAAAAACGAGTCAAGCGTAACAAAGGCAAGCGATGCAATTGTAGTGCAGAATTCAGCGGACTCAAGTATTCTGGATGCGGTTTTATTTGTGGCGGAATCAAGTTCGGGAAAGCGTACGGAATGGAAAACTGGGACAAAGGAATGGCTGGGGGCTATAGAAGCAAGCGGCGTTTGGCAACAAAGCGACGGAACAGGCGTTGCTACGGAGGAAAGTGCTTTTTGCGGCAGCTGGACTAAGAGTGCCACCACAAAGTCTATTTGCCGCAAGAACACAAAGGCACTTTTGGAAGCGGTAAGGCAGGATAAGGATGCCCTGTTAAAAAACGGCAAGGAGTCTTGGGCTGTGGCTTCCCCCACTCCGGGCTATGCAAACGGAATATAGGATAGTATTTATTAAAAACTCTTTTCAAGGGAGTACCCTTGGACCCCGAATTTGGAGGGGAGGAAACCGCTCAAAGTCCGAAGCCCGCTATTTCTTGCCAGGCAATATAGAGCCATGGATGGCGCTTGGCAGCGCGGAGATTTGCTGTGCAAATGTTTTTCGCGACGAAGTTTCTAGCGAGCCAGATAATGACACTTTGCTAAGATTCAGATTTGGGACTGGCAGCTTCGGCTTTTAGATTGGGGATTTCTTTTTTGCGGGTGTACTTCCAGTCGTAGGCATGGCTTCCGGGCAGGCCGTTTTCTATGCGCTCATTTTCTTTTGAAAGCTGGAATTCTATCATCTTTCGGAAGATGTACATAAGAGGTTCTGGGGAACATTCGGCTTTGGCAAGGGAGCAGGACTGGAGTTCCTTGATTATGTAGTAGCATGACTCGATTGTGCTAACGCAATAGTCGTAGGGTTCCTTCTTAAAAGTAAAGATGCTTTTGTAGCTGCCCTTAAACGAAAGTTTTGGAAGCTTGTGGAGGTTCTTGCTAAGGCGTATCATCTTTTTGGAGCAGAACCAAGTGGAGTCTATTATGATTACAAGGGGCTGCTTGTTGCCAACGGCCTCTTTAAAACCTTGGCGGCCACAGTTCCATGCATCTTCTCCGGGATACATGAGCATGGGAAAGTAGCGCTCGTCATTCAAGAGGGAATTAAGGCGTTCGTTCTGGGTAAAGTCTATACCCATGATTATTTCGCTTCCGGGAAGACAGATTGATGCAAGACGGCCTGTACCTGTACGCTGCCTTTTGGCCTCTTTGGGGTGCATAAGAAAGACAAACTTTATGCCACAGTCTACATCACTTGCGTAGCGGCAATAGCAGTTTGATATTGGTCTAAAACAGCGCAGGCACAGTTCCCTCATCTTTACTACCCGGCCTATGCGTTGGCAAGCTCAATGAGCCTGTCTTTTGAGATGGCACCAACAGCCTGGGAGGCAGCCTTACCGCCCTTGAAGACGATAAAGTTAGGAATGCTCATAACTGCATACTGCTGGGCAAGATTGGGGTTTTCGTCAACATTCACTTTGCAGACCTTGAATTTGCCATCTGCCTGTCCGCTAACTTCTTCCACGACTGGCCCCATCATCTGGCAGGGACCGCACCATGGAGCCCAAAAGTCAACAAGGACAGGGATTTCGCTCTTTAACACTTCGCTTTCAAAAGTTCCTTCATTCACCTGGATACTGGCCATAGGCACCTCCGCATCTTTGCAATTATCTCGTCTCCATATAGAATATAATAATTTAATTTGCAAAAGTCAAAGAAATGCCTTTGCATACCAGGCTTCTGCATGAACCATCAAACCAAACACTCAAAATGAGTCAGCGGGCCCCAGTAACGGAAAAAATCAAGGAATCCTCCCTAAAGGGTCCCTCCTTGCTTTTTTCCTACGTCCCACTGCCTCATTTTGAATATTTTATTTGCACAAGAAATGCCCTTGCATAAGCATGTTGTTCAAAAAAAGATTTATTTTTTGCTTAGAGACCCCAGATGCTTAAAGTCCCCTAAGAGTTGCAAAAAGTTCTGCGACACCCTTTTCTCCTGCGCGGCACAAGGCACTTGCAAAGGGTCTTCCAACAAGAACGCTTGTTGCGCCAAGACTTGCTGCCGCAAGAAGATGGCTGTAAGTGCGTATTCCTCCGTCAACCCAAAGCTCACCGCAATTGCCTTTTAGAGCGGATGAATGCTCCTTTAGGAAAGATGCAGTACTGCCCTCGCGGGTCTCCACCCTACCCCCGTGGTTGGAAATAAAAACAACGTCGGGCTTTACTTCCTTTACCATTTCCACGTCTTCTTCAAGAAAAATCCCCTTTATTACAAAAGGAATGCCCTTGGAATTCAGCTCTTTCTTTACCGCAAGAAGCTGGGATGGGGTCTTGCGTTCCAAGTGGACAAGGTTACGCATGGTTGCAATGTTTGAAGAGTCAATGTCTATTCCGCAGTACTCGGCAACAGGACGAGCCCATTCAATGCGCTCAAAAATCTTTTCGTCGGGATAGGGCTTTATAAAGACGGCAGCCTTGGAGCCAACTTTTTTTACAGCATCAATACCATACAAAAGCTTGCAGTCAGGAACACCGTCTCCAATTCCAAGCAGAACTCCCGCCTTGTGGCAGGCAGAAATCAAGTCGTAGTAGAAAGGTTCCTCTTCATCATAGCCAACGTTTTCCACGGCACCGGTCATTGGAGCAAGACGAATCTTTACAGAAGAAGCCTTTTCCTTGGCAGCTTCCATCCTCTGGGAAGAAGACTCAAGGTCTTTTGCAAAATCATTCCAGTCTGAACAGTTGGCAATAAAATTGCGGCTAAGAAAAGGCCCACCCATTCCGGGCATCTCGCCAATACAACCGTATCCATCGCAAATGTGGCAAAAGTGACAGTTAAAGTTTCCCACTCTAGTCCCCCAAACATGTTCCAAGTTCACGCGCAGTTTTTATCATCGGATGGTCAACAGGAATATTCTTTACGCGGCCTGCAATTTCTTCCAATGGAACGCCGACAATCTGACCGTTCTGCAGGGCAACAAGCTTTCCAAAATCACCTTCAGCCAAAAAATGTGCGGCTTCTGTTCCAAACCTAGTGGCAAGAACCCTGTCGTAAGAACTTGGAGTTCCGCCCCTCTGCAAATAGCCCAGAACTGTAACGCGGCTTTCCAAACCGGTAGCGTTTTCCAGTTCATGTGCAACACGGTAGGCAATTGAATAGGGCATGGCAGCCCTTGCCTTCTTAAAAGCCTTTTTGTCCAAAAGCGACTCTTCGCGGCTCTTTGCACCTTCGGCAACTACTATAATAGAAAAGTTTCTTCCTGCATCACGGCGCTCTTCAACCTTCTTTGCAACGCAGGAAATGTCATAAGGAATTTCAGGAATCAAGATAACGTCCCCACCGCCGGCAATACCTGAATAAAGCCCCAGCCAACCCGCCTTGTGGCCCATAACTTCAATCACCATGATTCTGCTGTGGCTGTGAGCGGTTGTGTGAATGCGGTCAATGGCATCAGTTGCAACGTCGAGCGCTGTGTGAAAGCCAAAAGTCATGTCCGTGTGAACAATGTCGTTGTCTATTGTTTTTGGAAGACCAATCACGTTAAGCCCTTCCGCCGCAAGCATGCTGGCAGTAGTATTCGTTCCGTTTCCGCCAATGCAGACCAAGGCATCCAGCTTCCATTTCTTGTAATTCTTCTTTATTGCTTCTACCGGCAAAAGACCTGTTTCCTCGTCCTTCTCCGGATTCTTAAAAGGTTTTTCTCGCGATGTGCCAAGAATCGTCCCGCCTACGGTCAAAAGACCAACCAAGTCATCCTGTTCAAGGGGAGCCATGTCGCCTTTTACAAGCCCCCTGTATCCGTTGCGGATTCCAATCGCCTTCATTCCATACTGAGTACGGGCAGTGCGGCAGACAGCCCTGATTGCAGCATTAAGACCGGGAGCATCCCCCCCGCTTGTAAGTATGCCAAAAGTCTTTACCTTAGATGGTTCCATTCATCAAGTATAGCACAAGAAAATTGATTTAACAAGGTGAATCTTTCTTTGTGCGTCCCTTGAAGCTGCGCTGGGCGTCTCTCGAAGATTCTCTGGGCGTTCCCCCGCTCACGCGGGGTCGGGCTTTCCGGGGTTCCGCTATCGCTCCATTCGCGGACAAGCCGCGAACGGCTACGCCGCCCCTCCAATCCCTAACGCGTGGGGTTACAGACAGGTTAATTCATGAAATTCATTCGCAGCAGCATTTTTCTACTCAAAAAAAAGAAGCTACTCATAATGACCCTTACAGGAAATAATCTTTATATTGTTCAGCTCATCAATTACATACACAAGTCGGTTCTCCTTATCTATCCTGCGCGAATATCCAGGATGCCTCTTTAAGGACTCAGGTTTGCCAATTCCTTGCAAAGCACCATTTCTGCGTATATCTTCCAGCAAGTCATTTATTTTCTTCAGAGTTTTTTTTGTCCTGAACTTGCCAGTACATATACTGAGAGAACGCTTCTTTTGTGAACGTAAAATCATTCATAAACCATTCTCCATGTCCCGAAGCTCAGACATAGATTTTACAACAACATCCCCCTTTTCAAGCTGATCATAGCTCCTATCCAACATCTCAAGATATTCCGCATTAGCCCGGTTCTTACTGCTGCTTAGAACCATGTCAAGAAAACGAGAAACAAATTCAAAATCCTGTTCAGGAATCATGCGAAGTTTCTGTTCTAATACTGCATACGGCATTTTTCACCTCCATGAGTTTATTATACCATACACCCGCAAACAAATCTACTTCCCTTCCACCACAGCGTTCCTGCCTACACAAGGACACTTTTTCAAACAAGCAAGAATACTCTTTCTTTTGCAGAGAACAGAAGATAACTTTTAGCAACAAATTTTATTCTTTGCCGAACACGTAAATTGCTTTGCCGGAAACTTTTTGTTTATCCTCAGACACCAACACATTTCCGATAAGGACACTGTCACCTTTTGAAGAAGAAACATCCTGCAAAATAATTCCATTTGCACCAATTTTTGCAGCTTGTTTTTTTAATTCAGCCACAGCATAATTCAAATCTGTCTGCGCACTACCAGTTGCATCGCTAGAAGCATTCACAATTCCGATTACCTCATATTTTTCCGGTGCTTCCGTATAAATCACAACACTTTCGGGATTTGTAGCAGGACGCTGAGTTCCTGTAACAAGAGCATTGCCACTCGCACAAGCAACAAATGCGAGCGAAACTGCAAACATAAAAAATACACCAAAAATTTTCTTCATATAAACACTCCTATCAAAAAAAATTATAGCATGACTTTTAGCAAAAGTCATCAAACACATCTCCGCCTGTCCATTCTTTGCCTTGTAGAATTGTAAAATATTTTTTAGAACTATCCTCCTTAAAACAAGATTTATAGAGGTTATGAACAAAAACATTGTTCACAAGTGTAATAACAGAAACATGATAAGGCTTTATCGTCTCAACAGCAGATTCGGTTCTTACAATCAATTTCTTATCATAAATTACAGCTTCAGCAACCAAAGAATGTGAATATTTTGTTTCAAAAAATAACGCCCCCGGTTTTAGATTCTGCAAATATTCCTCCAACGTATGTTCATGAAGCCCTCCAGGACAACATGGATATTCAGCAGGAAGTCTAATTCTATTTTCATCATGTACTGCATTTTCCGTCTTCGTATAAACCAAATGACTTTCTTTGTCACTTCCAGTAAAAAATCTTCTTTGATAAATCCACTCTCCTATGCAACCTCTTTTTTCTGTTGGTCGAACACCATCTCCTTTTGCCCAATGTAGTAAATTTTCATAACAGTTTTTGCTTTCCTGTGCTGTTACGGTACGCATCCAAGTTATATTAGGCGGCAAATCTATTTTACGCAAGATTTCTATGTGTTGAAGAACATAATCAATAGGCAACCCAGTCAAATACATTATTTTCTTACAAGTAATCGGATTAAGGATTATGTTTTCAAGCTTAGTTACCCAACGCAAATTTTCTGGCCTGTTATCCTGCTTATTTGTATTTATATGATCCACAACATATTCTTTTGCAGGAGCTTCCCCATGAAAGGCTGTCGCCACAATTCTATGAACTCTTGTCCCTGCAATAAGCAAATACCCAGTATTTTTATCCACATTCCCAAAAGTCCATTCACCATCAAGCTTTCGCTTTCGTCCTTCACTTCGAGAATGTCGCATTACAGCACCATTGTCACGAACTGAATAAATTTCATCCTCATATACACAATCTTTTTCACATGTAAAATTATCTATATTTCTTACGGTCATTATTTTGTCTCCTTGTTCGGAAATATTTTTTCAAATTCTGCTTCGTACTTTGCTTTTTCTTCATCAGACAAAAAAAATGCATTTCCATGATACTCCTTTGGAATATAGGATTCATCAGACACCTCAATAACTGTATCAGTTATATAGCGCAGCAGTTTAAGCGCCGCATCCTGCTTTACCTGTTTTTTAGAAACATTGTCTGCCGAAAATTTTCCATATCCTTCCAAAGTTACCGTGCAATTCCAGATTGGATTACCATTTTCATCATGGTATTCAGCAAACTCATAGTAAACATCCGAAATGATTTTTTTCTGAATCAATTCATGCAATGTGCTTACTGGATTTGAATAATCCAGATTCTTAAAACTTCTTTTTATCTCCTCTTGGCACAAAAAGTGATAGGCTTTTTTTTCTGCATCAAGCTTTGCTGGAAAGGGACCATCTCCAGTACCTATTATTTCCTTGCCATTTATGACCATCCCATATTCATGCAGCCCCGTTTGTGGATTCTTTGAAGTAGAAAATTCTGGAATCCCCAGAAAGTCATTGTTAAAATAATTATGCGGTAACAAATCTTCTGCATTATTTACAGGCCAATACCTTTGTTCATGCGCAGGATATTCAGAATAAAGCGAATAAGACTTTTCCTTAACAAGCACTGTCAAATTGTTGTTCACGGTTTCCATTTGAAGCATTTGCTCACAGACTCTTTCCAATATGTGATAATCCCAATTACAGTCGACCGCAACCGCACCAATTATAGCCTCAAACAAATCTTCATTTACAGAAGCAGATTCTTGTACACCATTTTGCTCATCACTTTTTCCAAGGAACAAGAACTTAGAAAAGTCAAAATTACGCATACATTGAGCAAGACTTTTTTTACTAACAAGAACTGCCTTCAGTTTTGTGAGCTCACCTTCGCTTTTTTCCGAAACGAATTCATTGTTTACGATTTTTGAAAATTGATTGTACATCATCTTTGTAACAAACAAATCAAGAATCCTGTCACCATAAAATTCAAGCAATTCATTATTTTGAACATCTGGATGTTCTGCAGAATAAGATTTTCTCGTAAACGCCTGATCCAACAATCGAGTATTTTTAAAACAATAGTTTATTGCGCTTTGAATATAATCCCTGTCTATTCCATTCATAAAAGCACTCCGAAAATAAATTTAGGCACAATACACCCGCAAGTAATTTTTGAGAAAAATAAATTGTGGCGGCATAAAAAAAAGAAAACAGAAACTAGGATAACTAAGAAAACCTTGTTTGCTATGCTCAACTTGCATCAAGACATGACAAGCAAAATTATTTTAGAAAAACTATTTCAGTTCTTTCTGTGCCTTAAATTCAATATACGATGGTTTATTTCAATTGTCAAGATTTTTTTTACAGCATTTCTTTAAAACAGATACAGCATACAACAAGTTTTCATGATTCGTTGACAACGTTGCATCCCCAAGCGCGGCAGGGATTGGAGGGGCGGGCGAAAGCCCGTTCCGGCGGGAGTGCGCAGCGCGACCAGAGGAATGGAGCCGAGAGGCGAAACCCCGGAAAGCCCCTTAACAAAATGGGAAGAGCTTCTTTTAGGAAATATCTGTTGAACAAGGCAAGCGCCGCAAAAAGAAGAAGAAAAAAATTAGGAGATTACAAACACTTGCTGCTGTGGACGCGCTGTTTTTCACGGTAGAGGTCGCTGTCGCTGGCTTTTATAAGCTGCTGGGCATCCACTTCGTCACGGCCAATCATAAAGGCATAACCTACGCTAACAGTAAGCTCGTAAGGTTTTCCGGAAGAAGAGTTGTATTCTGCGAAAGCCTTGTAAAGAGCAAGTCGCAGTGCCTCCGCATTTACATGGACACTTGTAAGCTGGTCTCCAGAAACCATGAGAACTGCAAACTCGTCACCACCGTAGCGGGCTATCATGCAGTTTTCATTATTAAAAATCTGCGTAAGAATTTTTGCGGTTTGCTCAAGTGCCTGATCTCCTTCTGGATGACCGTAGCTGTCATTTATGTCTTTAAAGAAGTCTATGTCCATCATAAAGAGGCAGGCAGAAAAGGCCTTTCCGGAAGAAATTGAATAGAGGTAATTGTCAAAAGAATTTCTGTTGTTCAAACCGGTAAGTCCGTCCAGAACAATCTGGGCAAACTGAACGCGGGTAAAAAGCAAGAAAAGCGATATGAGTAAAAAAATCCAGATGATGTTCAAGTAGGGGTTTATAAGATTCACTGTTCCGCTTGCTACGGGTATTACAACAAAGACAAGGAAATTTGTGAAGCACATTTTGTCCGGGCAACGGCACCTGCTTCTGAGCATCTTGATTAAGGCATAATTTGCCGCGTTGCCAAAATATCCGAAGGTTGCAATCATGTGTATAAAGGCGAATTTGCCGCGGGTATAAAGGTTTGTGTACCTGTTGATGTAAAAGACCCAGCCGGTAAAAATGGAAGCGATTACAAAGGCAGAAACCAGAAGGAATGGAATAAAGATAAGCCGCTGAATCTTTTTTGGCAAAGACTGCTTTGGGCGAAGGAAATGCAGGGTGTACAAAAGCCATGTCTGCGAGGCATAGGCAGCCAGAATCAGGCGGACGGCATTAAGGATAATGTTTGCAATATAGAAAGAATTTCCCGGTCTTCCGTTTACAAGTGAACAGGCGGCTTCAAGGGCAAGCACCACAGTAGTGCAGATGGCCATCCTAAAAAAAATCTGATTGGAAGCCCTGAGAGTGCCTTCTTTTTTTATCATAAAAGCAAGCCAGCACCCAAGCATAATGATAAGGGCATTGGCTTCCACAAAATAAAAGAATTCCATTTTTTTAGTATACATTAGTTTTTTTGTTTTGAATAGTAAGGTTTACACGGTATGTAGAAGGTAAGTGCAAATCTAAATGAAGCTTAGCAAACATTAATCTAAATTCGGAAGCACTTCCATTCCCGCCGGGAACCGCGTCGAAAATCCAAAGGGTTGCTTCCAACCCCGTGCGCGGTAATTGGTGTCTAACTCCCTGCGGTCGTACCGCGCAAAATGGATTTTCGGCACGAACCCCGGCTCCATTCCAGTGCTTCCTCATGTTGTTTTGCTACATTACATTCCCTGTTTATTGCACTTACCTTATACAACTTCTGAAAAAGGGTAAAAAATGATACAGGATGCTTTTTACATAACAATTATATGCTAAACTTGGGAATTTAGATTAACACTTATTAATGACAGTAAGGTTTACACGGTAAGCGGGTCACAAAAAACAGACTTCCGTGTTACCCCACAAGCTTTGCAGCATAGAGGCTGGAAAAAACAAAAAGTGGAACTTGCAGAACCCAAGTTATGCCGAGAGCGCAAATAAAAAGACTGTAGGTTCTGTTTCTGCGGACAAGGGACTGTAGCGAACGGAGATTTTTCTGCGTCTCCGCAAAGTCTATCTTGCAAAATTCACCAAAAGCACTCATGTACTGCCACTGGTCTTTTGGCGCTCCACGAGGGGGAAGGCTTTTTCCGTAAGTTTTGTATCCTTCAGAAATTTGCAGGGCAAGGGCATTGTGTTCACCGCATTCAAAAAGGGCAGAAGCAATTTGTGGCGCAGAAGCAAGATACTTCTTCATGCTAACAAGATTCAGGATAAGAAAAACCGTCATGCAAAGCCAGACAAGTATTGGAAGGCAGGCAGATTTTAGGGCAAGCTGCTCCAGTAATTCCGAGCAAAGCAAAAATGAAGAAAGAAAAATCATGGAAAGCACAAGGCATTTTCTTCTTTGCCTGTACAAAGGCATTTTTAGTCCCCGCACAAGAAAAAAGACAAAGAGAAAAAAGAACGCTGCGTCAAAAGGCGCAATCACAAGCAAAAGCTTCATAAATCCCCCTTAGCTTCTATATTATTGCCAGCATAAAGAAAGCACAAGCAAAAGAAAGGGAAAGCATTCAAAATTTTCTTGATTTCCTGTTTTTTCGCACTATAATGATTAAAAGAAACACAGGAGGACCTATGGGCTTATTTGAAAAAAAATATTGTGATTTTTGCGGTGAAAAAATTGGGCTTCTTGGAAACAGGAAGCTTGAAGACGGAAACATGTGCAAGAACTGCGCGGCAAAGCTTTCTCCCTGGTTCAACGAGAGGCGGCACAGCACAAAGGCAGACATTCAGGCACAGCTTGAATACCGCGAGCAAAACAAATCCTTGGTGGCAGCCTTTAACGCAACAACGACACTTGGAAACGATACAAGACTCTTGATTGACGAAGGAGCAAGAAAGTTCATGGTAACAAGGGCAAAAGACTTGCAAAGTGCAAACCCGGACGTGCTGGACTTTTCACAGGCAGTGGGATGCGACCTGGACATTCAGGAGGACAAGACGGAACTTAAACAGACGGATTCCAACGGAAATTCCGTAAGCTACAATCCGCCCCGCTACGAGTATTCATATTCATTCGAGGTAACGATAAGGGTTTCTAGCCCCTACTTTGACGAAATGAGCTTTGACCTTTCCAACGGCTACATTACGACCGGAGAAAGTCCAATGAATCCTTCCATGCAGCAGACAAGCGGCTGGAACCTTCATTCAAGCGACGGTGGCTACGAGGCAAACAAATACTTTGAGTGTGTAAAAATCGGCAATGAGATTAAGAATGCCATAGAGCGCATGAAAAGCACGGCAGGAAGTCCCGCTGCAAACGAAAGCCCGGCGGCTGTCCAGCAGGCAGAAGCTGTAAAGGAAGAAAAAACTTGCCCAAGCTGCGGTGCAAAGACATTCCCCAACCAAAACGGTTGCTGCGAATACTGCGGTTCTGCACTGTAAGAAGAAAAGGAATCCTAGCCGCGATTGGAGGGGGGCGAAGCCGTGCGTAAGCACCGCGCCCGGCTAGGGGGCAAGCCCCGCAAAGCGCGTAGAAAAAGGCCTCCCTGAAAGGGCAGTCTACCGGGCAATGCGCTCCAAAAAAAAAAGAAAAAAATCAATATGGAAATTACAATACTTTGCAAAGTGGTGGACAATTACGGAGACATTGGTTTTGTTTACCGGCTTGCACGAAACATAACAGAACTTTACCCCGACACAGAGCTGCGTCTTGTTGTTAGCGACCTGCCTTCCTTTGCGGCAATGGCACCCTTCGTAAAAGAGGGGCTTGCCAGGCAAAGCGCAAGGGGCTGGCAAATCTTTGACTGGAACAAGGAAGATGTCTGCACCAAGGAATTCAGCAGGAGGATTCCAGACGTGATTCTGCAGTGCTTCCAGTGCCAAAGGCCTGAATGGCTGGACAGGATTCTCTTTGACCCGGAGCAGAAAAAAATAGTCCGCATAGTAAACCTTGAATACCTTACTGCGGAAAGTTGGGCGGACGACTTTCACCTTTTAAAAAGCGGAACCAGAAGCATACTGGTAAAAAAAGTGAATTTTATGCCGGGTTTTACAAAAAAAACTGGTGGGCTTGTAATGGATTCATCTTTTTTAAGTTCCCTGCAAAATAAAGAGGCGGCTCTAAAAACCATTCAAGACGACCTGATGGCAAAAGCAGGCACAAGTTCTGACGCAAGTTCTGGCATAAGCTCAGTCGTAAGTGCAAATGGCCAAAAGGAAGCGGAAGCTGATTCCGTCCAAGCACTAAGGGACAGAAACACTTTCTGCGTAACAATCTTTGCTTACAAGAGGAATTTTACCCACGTAGTTGGCGCGCTAAAATCATTTATGGAAGAAAGGCAAAAGGAAAACCCGCTCTTTAGGATTCACGCCTTTGTTGCGGCAGGACTTGCATGCAGCCCCTTTGAAGAGGCATGGAAAGAAGAAGGCTGCCCCTTTGCCATAACAAAGCTGCCCTATCTTAGCCAAGAAGCATGGGACGCACTCCTTTGTTCAAGCGACTTTAACTTTGTGCGCGGTGAAGATTCTTTTGCAAGGGCCTGCCTTTGCGGAAAACCCTTTGTCTGGCACGCCTACCCCCAGGACGAAGAGCTGCACCTTGTAAAGGCTGGGGCTGTGCTAGAAAGAATGGAAAGCTTTTTTGAAGACAAGGAGATTTTTGGCTTTTTAAAGGAATACTTTCTTCTATATAATACCCGCTACGACACACGATTTTATGATGAAGAGCAAGGCAAAGAATGCCAAACTACAGAAAAAGAGCCCCAGGGAAAGGAAAGAGAATCTTGTGAAAAAAAGGCTGGGGAAAAAGAACCAGTGGAAAAAGAGCCCAGTGAAAAGGAAGAAGAGTTGTTGCTAAAGCTGCTAAAGAGCTACCCTGCCCTAAGCAAAGCCTGCACGGATTTTTCTAAAAGCCTAATAGAAAACGGAAACCTTACCCGGCACCTGATGGAATTCCTTGGGAGGCAAGAATGGCACTAACGCAGATTCAGGAAGAAATAGCAAGGGCCCTAAATGAATTGAGCGGAAAGGAAGGCTCAAAGGCAAGGATAACGGAAGCCCTGCTTGCAAAAAAGATACGGGAACTTAACAAGCTGGAGTCAAAGAAAAAGGCAGGAATTGCCCTTGCGGACCTTGAAGCAGCCGTAAGCCAGCTGGAAGAAGACGGAAAAAGCCATTATGCCCTGACCGTAAATTCCGCAAACGAGCTTATGATAGAAAAACGGGATGAATCAAAGCCCCTTACGCAAGAGGCACACCACCGCCGCATGCAAAGAGAAAAGTCTATGACGCTTCTAAAGGGAACTGATTTGTCTGCAAGGCAAAAGGCAGCCGGCAAAAAAGGCTCTGGCGGTAAGCAAAAGAGGACAAAAAGGGAAAGCCTTAGCATTTACGGCGACTGGCAGGATTCGGCAGACGGATAGAGCGCTTACGGCAGGCACTTCTGGTAAGGGGTGGCAGCCAAGGGTCTAGCAAGACACTTCTGGTAAGGGAAGTCTGGCACGGCACTTCTGGCAAAAAAAGCAACACTGAAAATGTGCAAATGTGCAAAAAAAGTGCCGGACTCCCACATAAGGAAAATCCGGCAGCTTTTGACTAACTATATGTTAAAGGCACGAGCACATAAAATTACGGCTCTGGCCTATCGATTACTTCTTTTCCTGGATCTTGTCCTTTTCCTTCTTGATTTTCTGATCAAGCACGTCCATAAGCTTGTTCAGACCGGCTGCAAAGTCGTAGTCGTCGCTGGTTACGTGGGCATTTGCTCCCCAACGGAAGTTTACCGTGGTATCAAAGTAGTATTTTTTGTCCTCCTTAACGCGCAAAATAAGGTCAATAATAAGGCTGTCAGCGTAGTCAATGCGCTTAAGTTTCTGGTTGATAAGGTCCGACTGGTCCTTTTCCAAAGAAAATCCCTGTGCTGATATAGATTTTGTCATTCAATAATGCTCCTGTGTCAATTATTCTCTCTTTAGCGGTCAACTGCCGCCCACAGATATATTATACTACATATTTCTAAAATATCAAAATATTTTTTT
>DFJV01000077.1 GCA_002373205.1 Treponema sp. UBA3662 | reverse complement strand
CCGCTAAAAGTCATTATTACGGTTCCGTCATCCTGCGGCGTAATAAAAGAGTCATGCTTTTCCGCAGTTATACCGGTAAGCGGCTGGAACCAGTGGGTAAAGTGGGTTGCCCCTTTTTCTATGGCCCATTCCTTCATTGCGTGGGCAACCTGGTTTGCAACGTCAAGCTGGAGCGGCTCCCCGTTATCCAGCGTCTTCTTTAGCGCCTTAAAAGTTTCCTTAGAAAGACGCGCTTGCATTGCCTTCTGGTTGAATACCATGCTTCCAAAAATTTCTGGAACGTTAGTTGCCATATTTTCCCCCGTACAATTTTACTAACAAAAAAAGCGATATGAATAACAATTCGCTGGCACTTTCTGCACCCGGCAAGAATTATTAGTCACATCGCCTCTCATATAATTATCTATACACTATAGTTTTTTACGCTTTTTGTCAAGGCAATAAAATCCAATCCTCAAGCCCCAAAGTCTTTTCCATTCTCTTCTGGCGGTTCCCTGCCATTCGGCAGGTCGGGCTTTCCGGGGTTCCGGGGGGCCCTACCCCCTCCATTGCTCCGCAACGGCTTCGCCGCCCCTCCAATCCCTAACCGGTCTCCAACAGAAAAGCACTTCCGTAAAAGAAGCAAACTCTTTCCCTAACCGTCATACCGAACTTGTTTCGGCATCCGTAGATACTACAGCCTTAAAGCAAAAGAAAAAGACAATGTTTTTTGTTGACACCGTTACGCCAATGGCGTATTATATAAATATGGAATTCATAGAAACACCAATTTTCACAAAAGCAATAACGGAACTTCTTTCTGATGATGAGTATTCTGCTTTTCAGAAATACCTCATTGAAAATCCAGAAAGCGGTGATGTTATAAAAGGTGGCTCTGGAATCCGTAAAATCAGATGGAGTCTTGCCAACCGTGGAAAAAGCGGAAGCATGAGGGTTATTTACTATTATAAGATTGTAAACAATCAGATTTTCTTGATTTATGTATACACCAAAAAGAAAAAATCTGATTTGTCTGAACAGGAAAAGAAATTATTCGGCGAAATAGCCAAGGAATTTGCAAAATGAAAGAAAAAGAATTCGACTTCAATGAACTTATGGAAAGCATGAAGCAGGCCACAGCAATCTCAAAAGGTGAAATGAAACCCTCAAGAGTTTTCGTTTTTTCACCAATCAATGTAAAAGAAGTTAGAGAAAAAGCAAACAAAAATCAAGAAGAATTCGCCAGTATGATTGGTGTAAAAGTCGGAACCCTCCGAAATTGGGAACAGGGTAGACGAAAGCCGGACGGAGCGGCACTAACCCTTCTAAAAATCGTTGCTGCAGATCCTAAATATGTGGAGCAAGTTCTGCATGGTTAAAATTCCGCCCCTACAATCCCAAACCGGTCTCCAACAGAAAAGCACTTCCGTAAAAGAAGCAAACTCTTTCCCTAACCGTCATGCGGTAACAGTCATGCCGAACTTGATTCGGCATCTGTAGATGTTACAGCCCTTTAGTCTCAACTGAATTTTCTTTCACTCATCAGGAAAAGCCTTCCGCTTTCTGAACAGAGTCAAAAATCTTGAAAGCCCCCTGTCCAAACAAGATGGCTTTTCATACTTCCATTCAAGGTCGAGTTTGCTCAAGAAATTCTTTTCAAAGCTTTCCTTGATTGGAATTTCTTGTTTTGTTGGCTCTACATCGTTAAAGGAAAACCACTTGCAATTTTTTTTGGGGCGTATCTGATCTTCAACAAGTTCATACCCAAAAGAATAGCCGTCAAGCCTAATAACTATTTTTCCAGTTGTGAATTGTGGAATAAAAAAATGAACGGCAGCGTTCACGTTATACAGATAAACAGTTGCATCAACAGATAGGGGAAAATAATACCAATCATCTTTTATTATCCCCTCCCTTGTCATCCATTCCTTTGCACCATCACTCAGTTTATACGGTTCATCCATTTTCAGGCTTAGTTTATATCCATCACCATCCAACACATAAACATGAAACTCAGGATTTTCATAAACAGCATCCCAAACAATTTTATTTATCTCTTCAAGCGCCTTATTCTTAATCTTATAATCCACAGGCCATGGATAATCGTAAGCATACAAGCGGCAAAAACTTAACACAAACAAAACAACAATCAGCTTTTTAGCATTTCTCATTATTCTCTCCCCTTCTGATAACTGCCAACATGATAGAAAAAAGCATTATACAAACTTAACAGGTTCTGCACAAATGTTTTTTATCTTGTTGTCAACAAAAAATTGGTAGACGCGGTTTGAGATTAATACACTTCTGCAGCACAAAAGCCCATCACCGTGAAATTCTTGGCTTAAATAAAAATCTTTATCTAAATCTTTTAATGCTTCTTTTGGAGTAAACAATTCGGAATCCATTTTTATTACATCACGTTTTAATCCGCATTGCTTGCAATCTATTACCTTTTCAACTTCATATTTTAATTTTGCAGGGAATACAGCATTAATTTTTAATTGAACAATGTTATCAACAATTTGTTTTGTCTTGATATTCTTTACCAGGACAAATTCAATTCCTGTAAACTTTTCTTTTACAAATAAATCCTGCAATTCTTTTGTAATAAAGAATGTGTCATACTCCCAGTAAACACCGCCGAATCTTATTTTCTCTATGTTAAAAGATTTCTTTAGATAAAAAGAATCCTTCTGAACAAGACCACTTCCACAGTTTGTGCAAAAGTTTGTAATATCGAAAGTGTAATTGAAGTAGGAATCCTTAACACCAATTGCTTCTGGCTGAGGATATCCAGAATACCTTTTTAACCAGATACTTAAATACTTTGCCTCGGAAAGTTCCTTTTTTGAATATTCACATGTTACTGTTGGAGAAACCGATATTTTCTTAAAAAGTTTAACAATCTGATTAAAATACAAGTTATCATCATAAACTCTCAAAGAAATACAATCGCCAGCCGTCGAATACTTAATAGCATTTGCATCTAAAAAATTTACAATTTTCCCTCTTCTATCGTTAGCTGTATTAAAAAAATAGTGATACTCTTTTTTCATCCTTTACTCCATAAAGTTAACAATAAGGAAACTATTACCATAAAAAGACCTAGTATTATGCCTTTTATGTTTCTCGATTGCTTATTGTTTTGCTTTGCCTTTGAATATCCAAGATCGGTATTATGTATGTTAAAAATTTTTCAAAATCATAACTCTTATCCTAATCACAAATAGTTATACCAAGAAGCTGGTTATACTTAACGAACAGATACCCCAAAACATAGCATAAAGAAATTACAATTATACTAATTATCAGGCCTTTCTTTGAAAGCATTTTTCCCGTGCGAATTATTTGCATGCCTAAACCCAACAGTATAGAAACTATTAAACCAATAACAAACATAAACTAATCCCTATCAATCAGAAGCGCGTTGCAATTTTTTCAATATAATATAAAAAGAGTGTGCCTTTGTAAACCGCAGTAAAAGCATTATATAAACTTAATGGGTTCTGCATTTATATTTTTAATCTTATTATCAATAAAAAACTTGTACACCCGATTGGAAATTAAGACATATTGGCAACATAGAAGTCCACCTCCTGTAAATTCCTTACTCAAATAAAAATCTTTATCCAAATCTTTTAATATATCTTTTGGGGCGAAGATTTCAGAATCATTTTTTTTCAGCTTTTTTATTGTATTACATGATTTACAGTTAATCACTTCTTGAGTATCAAATTCCAGTTTTTCTGGAAATATAGCGTTAATCTTTAACTGAACAATATTATCAACAGTTTGTTTGGTCCTAATATTTTTTACAGGAATAAATTCTATTCCTGTAAACTTTTCTTTTATGAACCAATCCCGAAGCTCCGTTGTAATAAAGAATGTGTCATATATCCAGTACACGCCGCCAAAACGTATTTTTTCTATGTTAAAAGATTTCTTTAGATAAAAAGAATCATTTTGGACAAGACCGCTTCCACAGTCTGTACAAAAGTTTGTGATGTCAAAAGTGTAATTAACATATGAATTCTTAACATCAATTGCTTCTGGTTGTGAATATCCCGAATATCTCTTTAAATAAATACGCAAATACTTTGCTTCTGCAAGTTCTTTCTTGGAGTACTCACATCGAATTTGTGGTTCATCTTTTAATTTAGCATTCATGAAGTTAATGACATCATTAAAGTAAGGAGCTGAATCCGATATCTCAAAAACCAATAGATATTTATCTGAATATTTTATTTTTCTTTCTTGCAAATAGTTCCTTATAATACATTTTGGATCATCTGACTTTGTATTTAGGCAATATCTATAAATCTTATTCATTATTTATTCTCCAAATAAGTTGCGTCCAATCAAGAAACCTAATATTTTTTCTATGTTTGCCACAACACTCATTAAAAAAATAGTGATATTCTTTTTTCATCATTCAATCCATAAAGTATGTTGCTTTGCTTCATCAGGGAAGAACCCCCAGCGTCTTTTGTTGAATAAAAATCATTTCTCGGATAAGAGATATAATAGAAAAAAACTGTGCCTTTGTAAACTGCAGTGCGAAGTGCAAAAATTCTCACTGAGAATTTTAAAAAAGTCAGTGAGAATTTTTTAAAAGTCAGTGAGTTTTTCCATAAAAATTACTGGCTTTTTTTCGTTTGCAAATAAAGTAGCGGCAGGGATTGGAAGGGCGGCGTAGCCGTTCTCGCTTTGCGAGAATGGAGGCGAAAGCCGGAACCCTGGAAAGCCCCTAAAAAATGACCTCCTTGGCATTTTTTCTTACAAGTTTTCTTACAAAAACTTGCCAGCGATTTTGCCAACAAATAACGCACCCTCCATGGTGCTGCTTGTTTGCAGATAAGAAAAAATGCAAAGGTGTTCTTTATCCAAACATTTGTCGGACAAAAAAATTGCCGCCCAGAAAAAATCCAGACGGCAAATTCAGTATAATTTTTTACCCAAGCCTTATGGGCGAACGATTACGTCTGCCAAGTGGGGGCGCTTTTCCATATCCTTTTTAAGGCCTTCTTCGCGCGCTTTGTTTACGTAAGAGGGATCCTGGAAGGAATAGGTAAAGTTTGTGTGAACGTCGTAAGTTCCCTTCATAAGGGCGTAGGCGTCTTCCGTCATAACAAGCTCTTCGTCTGTTGGAATTACAAAAATCTTTGTTGCGCTGTCGTCTGCACTGATGCATGTTTCCGCATTGCCGGTAAAGCTCCATTCGTTTTTCTGAGCGTCAATTTTGATTCCGTAGTTTTCAAGACCGGAGCATGCCTTAAAGCGGGTAATTGGTCCGCGCTCGCCAACGCCTGCCGTCCAAACGATTGCGTCAACGCGGCCAAGTTCTGCGGCAAATGCACCAATGTATTTCTTTATGCGCAAGGCTTCCATTTCTATGGAAAGCTGGCAAAGCTTGTCTCCCTTTGCTGCGTCAATTTCTATGTCGCGGCGGTCTGAATATTTTGTGGTAATGCCAAGGCAGCCGCACTTCTTGTTAAGCGCAGTGTCCATCTCGTCTGCACTCATGCCTGTTTTGCGCATGATGTAGAATGGAAGTGCCGGGTCAAGGTCGCCGCTTCTTGTTCCCATAACAAGGCCTTCGAGCGGGGTAATACCCATTGTTGTGTCGTAGCATTTGCCGTTCTTTACAGCGCACATGGAAGAACCGTTTCCAATGTGGCAGATGATGAGGTTTGTGTCCTCAGGCTTTTTGTGAAGCAGAACAGCTGCACGCTTTGCGGTATACAGGAAAGATGTTCCGTGGAAGCCGTAGCGGCGGGCTGCATACTTTGTGTACCATTCGCGGGGAATTGCATACATGAATGTTTCTTCGGGCATGGTCTGGTGCCAGGCTGTGTCCATGATTGCTGCATGCGGAACGTTTGGCATAACCTTCTGGGCTGCCTCAATACCCATGATGTTTGCAGGCATGTGAAGAGGGCCAAGGTCTATTACTTCGCGGAAGCCGTCAAGAACTTCCGGTGTAATAAGGACAGACTTTGTGAACTTTTCTCCGCCGTGCAAAACGCGGTGTCCTACGGCTCCAATTTCGTCCATTGACTTTATAACGCCAACTTCCGGATCCGTAATTTCCTTGATGATTAATTCAATTGCTTCCTTGTGGGTTGGGCAGGGGCTTGTTATTTCTGTTTTCTTTCCCTTTGCCTTGTGGGTGATGCAGGAGCCTTCAATTCCAATTCTCTCCACTACACCGTTTGCCATAACCTCTTTCTTGTCCCAGTCGTAAACCTGATACTTTGCGGAAGAAGAACCGCAGTTCAATGTTAAGATAACCATTGCCATAAAAAACCTTCTAGTAAAAAATTTCTTTCACATTATATACCATTCGGATTTTTTTTTAAAGTACACGCAAGATGTTTGCGTCACCATGAACGCATCCTGTCACCCTGAATGAAGAACCGACCCTGAACGCAGAACCGTCACCCTGAACTCGATTCAGGGTCTGTTTCCTTATATTCTGGACGGTACTTTTTTCCGCTCTACCATTTTGCTCTTTGGCTAACTCGACATACATGCCTTTGCGTCACCGCCCTTGCGGGGTTCCGGGGGGCCCTACCCCCTCCATTGCTGCCGGCTCCGGCCCTTCGACATAGCTCAGGGACCTGCGCCGTCAGCAACGCTATCGCGCCCCTCCACGGCGGCGTAGGTCGCCATGGAAAATCCCTCCGTGGATTTCCCATGGATTGCAGAATCGCTACGCAATTCTGCATGCGCTAAGCCGCCCTCCATGGCTCTTTACTTATTGGCAAGAACAAAAATACGAATTTGGTCGGTGGGACGTAGGAAAAAAGCAAGGAGGGACCCTTTAGGGAGGATTCCTTGATTTTTTCCGTTACTGGGACCCGCCAGACAAGTTCGTATTTTTGTATTGCACAACACTGGCACTTGTTTTCCATACTAGGCAAAGTATATAATAGAAGCAACTTTCAGGAGCAAACATGACAAATTTTATCTATGACATTCCCACAAAAAATTATTTCGGTCCAAATCAAATCGAACACTTGAGCGAAGAAATTTCCCGCTATGGAAAAAAGGTCCTGCTTGTCTACGGCGGAGGCTCAATAAAAAAAACAGGCCTTTACGATGCCCTTGCAGAAGAGGTAAAAAAAGCGGGTGCAAGCCTATTTGAACTTGGCGGTGTGGAACCCAACCCCCGCATAGAAAGCGTACGCAAAGGAGCGGCTCTCTGCAAAGAAAACAAAATAGAAGTAATCGTAGCGGCAGGAGGAGGTTCTGCAATGGATGCCGCAAAGCTCATCTCCGCAGCAGCACTCGTAGACTTTGACCCCTGGCTCTTCATGGCAAAAAAAGAAAAGATTCAAAAGACGCTTTCCGTCATCACAGTGCTAACAATTTCCGCAACCGGCTCCGAGATGAACCCAACCTGCGTAATCAGCAACCCGGAAACGGATGAAAAAACAGGCCTTACGGACAAGCACCTCTTTCCAAAGGCAGCCTTCTGCAACCCACTTCTTACATACTCGGTTAACACTTACCAAACGGCATGCGGTAGCGCAGACATTCTTTCCCACATAATGGAAGTCTATTTTAACACAAACCAGGAACTCTACATGCTTGACCGCAGCATGGAAGCCATGATGAAAACCGTAATCAAGTACGCCCCCATTGCCCTTGCAAATCCGGACGACTACGAAGCCCGCGCAAACCTTATGTGGACTTCTTCCTGGGCAATCAACGGCTACATAAGCGGCTGCAACAAGTCCCCCTGGAGCTGCCACCCAATAGAACACCAGCTTTCCGCCGTCTACGACATAACCCACGGACTTGGACTTGCCATAATAACGCCCCACTGGATGGAATTTGTCCTTGACGAAATCACCGCACAAAAATTCTGCGACTATGGAACTAATGTCTGGGGGCTTCCACAGGGCAAAGACAAAATGGAAAGCGCAAAAGCAGCCATAGAAAAAACAAAGGAATTCTTCTATAAAACACTGGGCCTAAAATCATCGCTTTCAGAGCTCGGAATTACAGACGAGCACTTTGCAGAAATGGCAAAAAAGGCATGCGGTTCAAGTGGAACAATCAAGGGCTGGAAAAATCTTACCCCAAGCGACGTAGAAGCAATTTACAGGGCATCGCTTTAGAGTTTGCAAAACAGGCACGGCAGGGATTGGAGGGGGCACGAAGTGCGTGCGCAGCACCGGCCGAGAGGGCAAGCCCCGGAAAGCCCGTAAAAAACGGCCTCCTTGCCATTTTTTACTACGGGTTTTCTGCAAAAACCCGCGCATTCTTACGCTAAGACCTGACGAGCCGTCCATGGCGCTGCTTGTTACCCATGGAAAAAATGGCAAGATGTTCTTTTATGGAACGTTTTGTTGAACAAGGCAAGCGCCGCAAAAAAACAAAAAAGCCCGGTCAGAATCCAAGACAATGCGCCTTGACCCGACCGGGCTTTTATTTTGCAAACTGCAATCACCGGATCTTACCGGCAACTGCATTCAGCTTATTTCTTTGCAGCCTGCTTCTTAAAGGTCTTAACACCTTCAACAACAAGGATAACTGCAAGAATTGCCATTGCTGCGGCAAAAGCAAGTTGGAACCAGTCGCCCCAGACAGACTTTCCAGAACCAACAATGCCAACCTTTTCAATTATCTTCTTTACAAGGAATGTAAGTGTTGCGGCAAGCATGAAGATTGTAGGAATAAAGAACATCTTGTTGTTCTTTCCAACTTCGCCAAGCCATGCTGCAACTGCCATAAGGGCAATACCTGCAAGGAGCTGGTTTGCTGCGCCAAAGAGGCCCCAAATCTGAGAAAGTGAAAGGCCACCGAGGATACAACCAACAATAACCATAAGGCTTGTACCAAAGAGCGGGTGAGCCAAAAGCTTGCGTACCCCCTTTGCATCCTTCCAAGTCTTTTCGCTGTCTTTAAGGAACAATTCGCTGAACATAAAGCGGCTAAGGCGTGTACCTGTATCCAAAGAAGTAAGTGCGAATACAGAAACTGCAAGTGTAAGAAGCGCGCTGATTGTGTTGTAAACAGGAGTTCCCTTTTCTCCAAACAAAGTTGCGATACCGGCACCAAAAGCTGCAGAAGGAGAACCGAACTCTTTTTTGCCCCATGCTTCCCAGACAACGCCGACAGCAATCAAAGAAATGAT
>DFJV01000092.1:269-20307 GCA_002373205.1 Treponema sp. UBA3662 | reverse complement strand
CTTAACATATTTTTGCATTACAATTATTGAAAATATGCACTTGCCTTTTACCCGCATTGGAGCGGAACCCAAACCTGATTTCCAGTTGCTCTGTATAAGAAAAAATATTTAATAAAAAAATAAGGTTTTTTGTGCATTTTTCGGAATACTATGTTATAATCTTATTTAAGATTCGGGTAGAAAGACTACCCTTGCGCGGAGTGTGTGAATGCCAAAAATTATTAACTACCCAAAAAATTCAATGATTTTTGTTGAAGGGGACAAGGATGACCGTATTTTTATTCTCCAGTCCGGTTACGTTATATTGGTTTCAACAGATTTTGAGACGGGCAAGGTTCTTAACGAAAAGCTTGCAATAGGAGAATTTTTTGGCGTAAAAAGTTCACTTGCTCGTGTTCCCCGGCAGGAAACAGCTACGGTAATGGCGGATTCAGTCGTAGTCCAGATGACCCCCGCTGAATTTGAAAAGATTTTCAGCCCCAACCAGACGGTCATGCTAAAGATGCTGCGCGTATTCAGCCGCAACCTGCGCGACCTTCACTACCGCACGGAGCTCCTTCTTAACAACAACGACATACTTGTTCCGTCAGACAAGGGAATGATTCAGGTTGCACAGGCATTCCTGGACGAAGAAATCTACAACGCATGCGAGCAGGTCTGCGAAAAAGTCCTTGCACGCTACCCCTACGACGCAAACAAGGCGCAAGTTGCCAAAATAATGGACCTTGTCAAGCGCGAAAAGGGACGCAAAAACGCATCCGCAGGCAGGGGCGCAAGGGAAGAAGAACCCTTTAAGCATAAAAAAGAAAACGCGCTAAAGCAGTTTGACCTTCCAATGTTCGAGCGTTTTTCCAAGTCCTATTCAGACGGCGATGTAATCATCTGCGAGTACGAGCCGGGAGAAAGCTTCTACCTTGTCCAGTCGGGGCAGGTTCAGCTGGAAAAGCTTATAAGCGGTTCCCTAAAGCACATAGACATTGTAAGCCCCGGTGAATTCTTTGGCGAAATGGCAATCCTTGACGACTCCCCCAGAAGCGCAACCTGTATTGCAAAGGGAGATGTCCGCTGCCTTGAATTCAACAAGGAAAACTTCCGCGTACTTGTTACCGGAAACCCCCAGATTGCAATGATTCTTCTAAAACTCTTCTGCAAGCGCATATACGACCAAAAGAGGCGCACAAAGATTCTCGTAATAAAGGACATTCAGGCACGTATTAGCGACATTTTCCTTATGTACGACGAGATGACCCCGCTTTCGGAGGCAGACCTGGACTCTTCAAAGCGCAAATTCAACCTTACTGTGAACGACATTGCCCACTGGGCAGGAATTTCGCTTGACGATGCCCGTGACGAGATGAACAAGATGTGCGCCCGCGGCAAAGTTGAAATCTACGAGCCCCAGCACCAGATGCTTGTAAAGAACATAAACGATATGAAGCGCGTTGTGGACACCTACTACACAATTCAGAACGCCCGCCGTGAGCAGGGAAATTTCTAACAAGGCATTTTGAAGCAGTGGATTTCTTGCGGCAATTTTTTCTGCAAAGGGCTTTCCGTGGTTTCGCGGGGCCCTACCCGCTCCATTGCTTCGCAACGGCTGCGCCGCCACTACAATCCCGGCCGTCTTTGCTTTTTTACCGTAATTCACAATCCCCAAGACAAAAAGGTTGGTCTAGCCTTTTATATAGGAAAACAAATATGCATAAAAGAAGAATTTACCTGTTTTTGCCCCTCCTTGCCCTGATTTTTTCTGCCTCTGCAAAAGAAGCAAAGAGCCAGACAGATTACCTTGAACTAAAAAGGATAAAAAATGCAGAAAGCGTAATTACAATAGTGGATGAACAAAAAGAAATCTCCCTTGTCCTAAACAAAGAACAAAGAAATGCCCTCTTGGAAAAGCTTGAAGTTTCCAAAAAGCTGGAAGCAAAAGACTTCCCCTCCCCTTGCAAAGCATACAAACTTAATGTTTATTACGACGGCAAATACGTCTCTTTTGTAACAAAGGGAAAAACCATTTGCCAAAGCGGAAATTCAGAAATATATGAACTTACAAGCGACCCTTCTGGCACAATAGAAGCCGTTTTTGGAATATACGATGCCTTCCTAGCCCCCTTACCCTTGCCTTATGCAAAAAAGAATTCCGCCCCAGATTTTATTATTAGAAGCTACTATCTTTTGCAAAAAAGGAGCAAGGACAGTTACTATGTCTTAGCGGTAACTTACGGAAGCGGACTGCCGGTTACGTCAATAAGGGCTTTTGACGCAAGTGCAAGCAAAAACTTTATTCAACTTGACGGCGACGAAAAAATATCCGTTAAAAACGATGAATACGAATTATACATCAAGGGTAAAAAGACAGGGGCCAGTATTTTTACAGATTACAGCCTAAAAAGCCTAAAAGCCGACATGCATTCATTTTACATCTACCATAATTAGCAAAGTGCAGGATTTTATCTTCCTTGCCAAGCAATATCAAGCCACGGATGGCGACTTAGCAGCATGCGGGATTTTATGCAACCTACGCCGCCGTGGAACCCCGCAAGTCCCGGCCGCAGGGCGGGATGACCGTTAGGGAAGGGTGGAAGGGCGGTGGCGCAAAGGCACATTCGGTCGAATTAGCAGACGAGTGCATGGTAGAGCAGACAGAAGTACCGTCCAGAAGAAAATTCAGAATTCCCATAATTTTTATTACAAAAACTTTAATTTTTTCACTATTTACAGACGGCTTTTTTCGTGATATATTTATTCTAGGATAAATGCGCCAACATTAGGAGTTATTATGAAGTTTGGTTACTTTGATGACAAAAACAGGGAGTACGTGATTACAAATCCGCTTACACCCTACCCGTGGATTAACTATCTTGGAAACGAAAAATTCTTTTCACTTATTTCCAACACAGCAGGCGGCTACATGTTCTACACAGATGCCCGCCTCCGCCGCTTGACCCGTTACCGCTACAACGACATCCCGCTGGACACTAACGGTCGCTATTTCTATATTACAGATGGAGATACAACGTGGAATCCCGGTTTTAAACCGATGAAGACCAAGCTTGACAAGTACGAATGCCACCACGGCTTTGGCTACACAAGAATTTGTTCCGCAAAGAACTCCCTTGCAGCAGACGTTCTCTTTATGGTTCCAAACGGAGAAAACTGCGAAGTTCAGATGGTAACCCTTACAAACGAGGGCAAGAAGGACAAGGACATTTCTTTGGTTTCCTTTATTGAATGGTGTCTCTACAACGGACAGACTGACGGTGAAAACTTCCAGAGGAACCTTTCCACAGGTGAAGTTGAAGTTGAAGGCAGCGTAATCTACCACAAGACCGAATACCGCGAAAGACGCAACCACTTTACTTTCTACAGCGTAAACTCTCCAATCAAAGGCTTTGACACAGACCGCGAGACCTTCCTTGGCCTTTACAACGGTCTTGACACCCCGGACACAATCGTTGCAGGAAAGAGCGGCAACTCTGTGGCAGACGGTTGGTCACCAATCGCAAGCCACCGCCTTGAATGTACACTTAAGCCTGGCGAAAGCAAGACTTACGTTTTTGTCCTTGGCTACATTGAAAACGAGGAAGACAAGAAATTCATTCCTGAATCCCAGGTAAAGCAGCCATTTAAGGCTACAAACAAGTACTCTGGCATTGTAAACAAGGAAAAGGCTTATGCACTTCAGGCAAAGTTTGACTCCAAGGAAAAGGTAGAGGCAGCATACAAGGCCCTTCGCGAATTCTGGGACGAGACACTTTCCCACTTTGCAATCAGCACAGGAGATGAAAAGCTTGACCGCATGGCCGTCTGGAACCAGTACCAGTGCGTTGTTACATACAACTTTGCACGCTCCGCATCTTACTTTGAAAGCGGAATTGGCCGTGGCCTTGGCTTCCGCGACACTTCACAGGACATGCTTGGTGCAGCCCACCAGCTTCCTGCAAAGAGAATCCGCGAACGCCTTTACGACGTTGCAGCCACACAGTTTGAAGACGGTTCTGCCTACCACCAGTTCCAGCCGCTTACAAAGAGGGGCAATGCAGACATTGGCTCCAACTTTAACGATGACCCGCTCTGGCTGGTTCTTGGCGTTGGCAACTACATCCGCGAGACTGGAGACAAAGACTTCCTTAAGGTTGACGTTCCCTTTGACAATTCAGAGACAAACAAGGCTACAATGTTCGAGCACTTGCGCCGCTCATACAACTACATTCCCAACCACATGGGACCGCACGGGCTTCCGCTCATCGGACGCGCAGACTGGAACGACTGCCTTAACCTTAACTGCTTTAGCAAGGACCCCAACGACTCTTTCCAGACCTGCACCAACAAGGAAGGCAAGAACGCTGAATCCGTAATGATTGCACAGATGTTCGTCTACGTAACGCCTGACTACGCAGCAATGTGCCGCATCATGGGAGACGAAGCAGAGGCAAAGAAGGCAGAAGAGCTTTGCAAGAAGATGGAAGAAGCAATCTGCACAGCCGGCTGGGACGGAGAATGGTACGTACGCGCATACGATGACTTTGGCCAGAAGGTTGGTAGCCACGAATGCGGCGACGGTAAAATCTTTATTGAAACACAGGGCTTTGGTACAATGGCACAGTGTGGTGCAGACAAGGGCTATCCTGCAAAGGCTTTGGACAGCGTAAAGAAGTACCTGGATTCAAAATACGGTATCTGCATCGTAGACCCGCCATACAGCTCTTACCACGTTGAGCTTGGCGAAGTTTCTTCTTACCCGCCTGGATACAAGGAAAACGGTGGTATTTTCTGCCACAACAACCCTTGGGTTATCATTGGAGAAATCAAGACTGGCCGCCCAGAGGACGCATGGGAGCACTACCAGAAGATTGCACCTGCCTATCTTGAAGACATTTCCGAAATCCACAGGACTGAACCTTACGTATACGCACAGATGATTGCAGGTAAGACAGCCGGACGCTTTGGAGAGGCAAAGAACTCTTGGCTTACGGGAACAGCAGCATGGAACTTTGTTGCTCTCAGCCAGTTCATCTGCGGTCTTATGCCTGAATACGACGGTCTCCGCATTGAACCCCGCCTGCCAAAGCATGTTAAGAAGGCAGACTTTACACGCAAATTCCGCGGTACAACATTCCACATCCACGTTGAAAACAAAAAGAACGACGGCAAGGTGGAACTTGTTCTTACCAACAAGGACTTTGCAACAGACGAAGCTTCCCTCAAGGCTTCCCTTTCTACAGGCAGCGTTGGTGGAACCCTCGTAAAAGCAGCTGACGGTGCAAAAGACGTTTACGTTCTTGCAACCGTAGGCTAATTAAATTGAGCAGTTAAAAATATAAAAAAAGTTAGGAGCCGGTTCTTGGCAGGAAGGTGCATTGCCTTCTTTGCCGGGAGCCGGTATTTTTTTTCTTATTTTAAATTTTTGGACGAACTTAAGTTTGCTCTACCAGATACTTTTTGGCTAACTCGACGGAATATTACTTTGCGCCACCGCCGTTCGCTTGAAACTTCGTTGCGAGAACCGCCCTTCGGTAACCCTCATCCCGCTAACGCGGGACTGGAAGGTTGCAAGCAACCCGGGCTCCATGGCGGCGTAGGTTTTATATGTTATTTCATGGAGATTTCATGGCAAAAAAAGCCCGGACAAGCTTAGCCTGACCGGACTTATATTCAAAGCAAATTGCTAAAAGTGTTCAGTTTAGATTCCGTCAAAACGAAACCGTTACCACAAGAGAGCCAGGGTTTGCCGCTGCTCCAGATTCAGGTAAATCTGGTGTAACAGACGGTGCTCCAACTACAGGAGGTGCAACCCTTTCCAAGAAGGTCTGAGAAATGGTTCCGGACCTTATGTCTGCAATCTTTCTTGCAAGTTCCCTTTGCGGATAAACAGGAAGCCCCGTATGTGCATCAGTGGAGCTTGATTCTCCTGCGCTTACAGGAATTCCCTTTCCGTCGCTAATATCCTTTACAGTAGTAAAAACACTTGTATCGCCACCCGCCGGTATAAAACCAGACGGAGTGTCCGATATTACAGGAGCGCTTGAACCTGGGGAAAATACAGACAGCCCGCTACCAGTAAACAAATGGCCGCCTGCCGTCATAGAAATAAAAGTTCCGCGGACAGAAGCCGTTGCAACAGGAGTGCTAACCCTAAAGCCAGTCCTCTTTCCGTCCGCCTTGTTAACGTCAGCATCCAGCCTTCCGCTGTCCAGGTAGATGGAGCTTTCGTTCTTTGCGGAAGTAGAAACAAGCTTTTCTATTGTAATGCGGGTAAGCGGTCCAAGCTGAACCTTTGAGCCATGAATGTCAAGTTCTGCAGAAGACTTGAATCCGGTGGAAATAACCGCCCCACCGTAAACAACATCGCCCTTGTTAAGAGGAACCCAGCTGTTTCCCCTCTGAATTTCAACCTTGCCGGAAGTGGAAACAACAGTTGCTTCAAGAGCCAGTGCAGAATGGGCTGCTACAAAGGCAAGGGCAAGCGCCAATAAAACCCTAAGTGTCTTTTTCATAAAAACTCCTCCTATTAGAATGCCATGGTAAAGCTAAGAGTCAATGAAGTCTCGTTTTCATTTTTATCGTCACCAACATACTGATGGGCCATAAGACCTAGCTGCATGTCTGTATAGAGCTGGTATACCACAGTTCCGTAGAACTGAACGCCGGCATACTCAAAGTCTTCCTTGGGGCAGGAAAAAACAATGTCCGTTCCCAAAGACGCAAGCAGGTTGGACACAGGCTTCATTGTACCGCAAAGACCCGCCTTTAAAAGACCTGAATACTCTGGTGCAAAAGCAGAACAGGTTGCCTCCATGCTGGAAAGCCCCGTAAATGCCGCAAAGGGTCCCTGCTTTCCGGAAGCATACAAGGCAGTGGCAGTTACCTGTGAATCGTAGAATTCCGGCATGTAATAGGTAAAGGAAAGCTGCGAAAGGTTTGAAAGCTTGTCAAAGTCACCGTCTATAACTTCTGCTCCAAAGGTTGTGGAAAGCACGTAGAACTTATTTTGTCCAACAGAACCGTTCAAAGACAGGGTTCCATAGAAGCGGTTGTAGTCCGCATTGTCTCCGTTGGGACCTTTTGTTCCTATTGCGGTAAGACCTTCTACGCCAAGTGACTGGTTAAAGAAAAGATAGGGGAAGTAGACGGATGCCTGACCTATTATGAAGGGACTTGCCATATAATAGAAGTCATTGTTGCTTTTGTCTATGTCTCCGTTAATAATCGTAGCGTTATGGCCGTTCAACAAGCCTGTATAGCCTGCATATCCGCTTACTACCAAGCTCTGGCTGTTGTAGGCAGCAGAAAGTCCGTCAACAGGCTGGTTAAGAATAAGGCCTGTGGAATCTGCAACGGCAAACCTTCCCGCCGCAAAATTTAAGGAAGCCGCATTTTCCTGCTTAATTGCATGGGCAAACTTAAAAAGAGTAAGGTCCAGAGGGCATACAAAGTCACCGTCGCTTATTTCCGTAAGATCGTTAACGTCATAAGTTGGGGTGACATTTCCTTCTGCCGCAAAATAAGAAGAAGGGCCAAATGGTGCGCGGAAAAAGAGTGTAAGCTTGGTCTTTTCTTCCATGGCAACGGGGTCAAAGTCGTTGGTGTAAAGTTCAACCGACTCTCCCAGGGTACCGCCGTATTCTACTGCAAAGGAGTGGGCAACAAGGCTTAGTGCCAAGATAAAGGCTGCTGTCTTTTTCATTTTTTGCCTCCCTTTTCATCAGAAACCATTTCCATAGTTGCAGTTATTACGTTAAGCACATCATGTCCGTTTGGTACGGAATCAGGATCCACATTGCGGGGAATAATACCGTTGGCACGCATCATGGTAAAGGCATAGCGGGGTGAAGGTGAAATTTTATACATAAAACTGTTGTTCACCTTCCAAGTTTGGGCGCAGACATGGGCTAACTCTGCAAAAGTAATGGCAGAAAGGGCATTTTTATCGGAAGCGGCAATTCCAGACTTTTGAAGAAGGGCAAAGGCAGCCTCATTGGAAGCATCATCAGAAACAAGCCCCTGGGCTACGGCAGAAAAATAACTTACCTGGCCCCAGCTGACTTTTTCCGTATTAATCATCTTTGTTACGTTGTTGGCAGCCTGAGCATGAATTCCAAGAGCAGCAAAGGCAGTCATCATGATAAAAACAAAAAAAGCTTTTTTCATAAAAAATCCTTATTCTACGTTTTAAATTCCACAAATTTATTATAAACTATGTTATACTTTTTGTCATGGTAAAGACAGCAAAAAAAAATTTTTTTTCACGCAACTCGGACATATTCACTCTGATTGCCATAACAGTAGCAATTCTGGCACTTTCCGCCATAAAATTCTTCACAAAATTTGACTACCGCATTTACGACATACTTGTAAGGCTTTCACCAAAGGTAAAGCAGGAAGAAAACCTGCTTCTGGTGGACATAGAAGACGTTTCACTTAACCGCGAGGGTACCTGGCCATGGACCCGAGACCTGCTTGGCAACGTGCTAATCAGCATGAAGGAACTTGGCGCCTACAACGCAGTGTTCGATATTGAATACCTTTCACCGGCAAGCAAGGGGGCTGTAGGAAACATTGCCTCTGTTACAGAAGAAGCCTTCGGAAACGGAGAGCAGCAGATTGCATATAATATAGAAGAATTCTCTTCATCAATCCAAAGGGGAGAAACAAACGCCCGCAACGCAGGCCAAAAAGCAAGCGAACTTACCGGCAAGGTTGATGAAATCCTCTACGGAATGTACAACTCAATATACGAAGGTGTCAACAGGGACTTTGACGACTATTTTGCCCGCAGCATACAGTTCTTTGGCAACACATCCCTTACCATAAACGCCTACGACATAAAAATTGAGCGCGGACAGGAAAACAAGGACTACGAAAAGGAACGCTTTCTTTTTAACGTAAAAGACCCAAAAGAGCGCATCCGCAGGGAAAACGAAGAGGCAACCCGCAACGCAAAGACAGAAAAAGGCTTTGTACCCGCCCTTTACAGCCTTGGAAAAAGAGCCGCAGGAGAAGGCTTTACAAATGTAATCCTGGATTCAGACGGATCAAGGCGAAGGATTGAACTTTTTAACTACCACGAAGGAAAATACATAGGCCAGCTGGCATTTGCCCCCCTGGTAAGAATGCTTGACGTTCAGTCTTTTGAAAGAAAGAGAAAGTCTCTTATTTTAAGGGGTGCGCTTCTTCCCGGAAAGGAAAAAAGGGAAGACATAAAGATTCCGCTTGACGAAAACGGCCGCATGATGATTAACTGGCAGCATTCAACCTACAACGACAGCTTTAGGCACGTGCCGGTTTACATGGTGCTGGACTTGGACAAGCTTGAGCACGACACGATTGAATCGCTAAAAGAGCTTGCCTTGCTTGGCGGAACAGATTATGGCGCAGAAGGAAACGCAGAAGAGACGGAGCTTTCCACATGGATTTCCTATGTTCCGGACATTGTTGAAGGCTACAAGCAGCTTATTGGCGAAAAAACGCGCCTTTTAAGCCTTTGCGAAGGTTTTGACATTCACGGAAAGGCCATTGGCGGCGGAATCACAGACCAAGAATACCAGGCATATTTTTCTGCAAAGGCACAGTTCTTCCAGGAATTGGAAAGCTTCTCACAGTCACTCCTTTCGCTTGCAGCTTCAGCGGAAGAAAGCACTGCAAAAGCAATAAAAAAATTCGCTTCTGTTTTGGAACAGTACCAAAAACTTCACCAAAGCCTTGCCATAGAATTTGCAAATTCATTCTGCCTAATAGGAAACTCTGCAACCGCAAGCACAGACCTTGGCGTCACCCCTTTCCAGAGCGGATACCCCAACCTGGGAACCCACGCAAACGTAGCAAACACAATACTTCAGAAAGACTTCATCAGATGCGTAAACATTTACACCGCAATACTGCTTGTGTTTGCCTTTACGCTTGCAGTCCTTTTGCTTACAAGAAAATTCTCCGCCTTTGCAAAAAATGCGGTTGGCCTTGTATACCTTCTTCCGCCAACGCTCATCTTCTGCATCCTTATGATTGCCTTTAGGATATACGTGCCTATCGTTGCCCCCTTCCTTCTTGCGCTTTTTACCTACATTACCCAGATGGTGCTGAACTTTGCCCTTGCGGAAAAAGAAAAGAAAACTTTGCGCAGAGGTTTTGACGCTTACGTTGCCCCGGAAGTTGTAAACCAGATTGTAAAAAATCCATCGCTTCTTTCCTTGGGCGGTGCAAACAAAAGGATGACGGCGCTTTTCTCCGACGTAAGAACCTTCTCCGGCTTTACCGAATGCATAAACCGCGAAGAAGGTGAGCAGCACGGAGCCGTCCGCCTTGTAGACATACTAAACGGCTACCTTGGCGTATTAAGCGACGCAATCATGGACTGCCACGGAACAATAGACAAGTATGTAGGAGACGAAATTGTATCCTTCTTTGGCGCCCCTGTGGACGACCCACTAAATGCCTACAACGCCTGCCTTGCAGGAATCCGCATGAAGCAGGCAGAAGCAATCTACAACGAAGAGCACAAGGACGAACTTCCCATTCATCCGGTCACCCACACGCCATTCTTGCTCAAGTCCCGCGTCGGTATAAACACCGGTGACATGGTTGTAGGAAACATGGGCACCCAGAAAAAGCTCAACTACACCGTCATGGGCAACAACGTAAACCTGGCATCCCGCCTTGAAGGAACAAACAAAGCCTACGACAGCTGGATAATGTGCAGCGAAAGCACTTGGCAGGAAGCAAATTCCGGCCAAACGCAAGGCCTTTTAGTTGCACGCCAGCTTGACTGCGTCCGCGTAATAAACGTGGAAAAACCCGTGCAAATTTATTCCATTGCAGGCCTAAAGTCCGAGCTAAAAAAAGAAGAGATTGAATCCGTAGAGCTTTTCAACAAGGCAATGGAATGGTATTTAAAAGGAAGGGAAGAAGGTGCAGACCCAAAGGACGTAAAGGACTTTTCAAAAGCAAAAAAACTTTTTTCCGACGCATACCGCTGCAACCCCACGAGCGACGTGCAGGACAAAAACTATATCTCGCCCGAAAAAAAGATGATTGTCCGCTGCGAAAACTTCATCGTAAACGGACTGCCGCGGGACGTTAACGGAGACGTCATAAAATGGGACGGCGTCTACACCATGACTTCAAAATGAAACATAAGCTTTTTGATTTTTTTCTCGGACCAGCTTTTGTTTGCAAACCCGCTTTCCAGGGTTCCGCGGGACCCTACCCGCTCCATTGCTTCGCAACCCGCCTTTGGCGGGCCCTTCCAATCGGGGGTAGGCTTGGTTGGAAAAAAGCAAGGCTTTTCTTTGCAACGATTCTATTTTTCCTCCTCCTCTGCACAAGACAAGTTCATCCGCAAGAAGCAGAATACACGGAATCGACATCCGCAACCACGGAAGATGAAACCCCTGCCACAGATGCAAGCCTTTCCGAAAGAGAAGAATACCTTGAGCATGTTCAAACATACAACTTCTGGAGCACACTTGGACAGCAGTTCAAAATTTCAAGCGAAAGCGAACCGGAGCTAAAAAGTTCATTCGGCTTTGACTTTTTAACAATGTTCTACGGAGTTGCCCACAAGGGATTCGGTCTTGGCCTTAGCTACGAAAAGCAGATAATTCCCCACCTTGCGCAAAAGGCACTTTTTTCTGCAACCTTCATGGACACAAAATACGACGGCATCTACGCACTTCCGCTAACCGTAGGCTACTTCCCCTACTTTTACCCCATGTCAAGGCGGCTTCAAAAACTCTACGCGGGCTTGGGCTGCTACGTAGACTACGTTTCCTACTCCAAAAGTTACAGTCTGTCTTACGGCGGCGTAAACTTTTCCGCGGCAGCACAGGCAGGCTACAAAATCCTCCTTCCCTACAACTTTATGGCAGACATATCCCTAACCTACAAAATGCCCCTCATAAACACAATCGATGCCTACGGCGACCTGGACAGCTACATCAACAGAAAAATCCAAATAGGCATAGGCCTAAAATACACCCAGCTTCCGGAACTAATCCGCAACATCCGCACAGTAAAGAAAAATTCCGCCAGTGAAAAAAAAGAGCAAACCACAACCGACATCCCCCACTAACACTTGCCTTATAAATCTCCAAAATCCCACGCTTGCCCTTCTTGTAGAAAAATTGTATAAGTAATTAAAAAGTCGACTTTTTTACAAAAAACATGTCATCATCGGGTGGTTGGTGAGCCTGTCGAACCACGGTTGGTGAGCATCTGTCGAACCACGACCCGATAATCTGCTTTGAAAGATTGCCGGGTCAAGCCCGGCAATGACAGGTCTGTTTCAAAACTCGAAATTGAACCTATAAGTAAGTTAAAAGTCGAGTATTTTGCACAAACCATGTCATTATCACACTAGGCAATTGTGTCATTATCGGGCTAGACCCGATAATCCACTTTAAAAAATTCCTCACGTCTAGCAAAAAAAATGACCAGTTAAACGGCCTTTCCAGATGGCACCTACGCCCGATTGGAAGGGGCCTGTGTCAAAAATTGCTTCCATGCAATTTTTCTCCATGAGTTTTCTTACGAAAACTCACAAGTTTAGTTTGCAACGACATAACGCGCCCTCCATGGCGCTGCTTGTTTGCGAGTGGGGAAAAATTGTATGGATTTGCCCGGACTGTAGGGACGGGCACAGTTAAAGTTGGCCTACCGTCCAAAAGAACAAAACAAAACCGACGTTTCTTATCAGTATCATATTAAGAATAATTAAAGAAAAAATCACTAGAACATTCTCCAAAAACTCCACAATTTTCATTTGCCACCTTGACCTAACCGAATTTTTCATTCATAATTAAAGATATGAAGAACGAACACAGAAAGGAAGAGCGCTTTACGGACACCGGGCGTGTTGATGCCCACGAGCTTTGCGTTCTCCCCGGCGTGCTGGACGACATTAGCGCCTCTGGCTGCAGGATACACTTTCCTGTTCCCGTAAAAGTGGACATGGAAAACGACTACAGCATAAAGATGAAGATTCCCCGCAAGGAATTCCTTCTTCCGTTTTCGCTTTTGTGCCGCCCCAGGTGGATTACAAATTCCGAAAACCGCTCCAACATTGGTTTTTCATTTTTATGCTCACCGGGAACACCCCTTCTTTTAAGATACATTGATTTTTTAAAGGCCGCCTCCAAAAAGGAAGCAGACAGCTTATTTGACTAAATTTAGGAACAGGCTTTGGAAATAGAAAAAATAAGCGGAAGCGCTTTTCTACCCTTCCCCGAATGCAAGGCTTTTATGCTGGACGAATTTGCCTCGCGCCTAGGCGTGGACACTAATTCAAGAAAAGAATACGGCGATTTGGTCTACCTGCCAAGCTACAGCGCAGAGTGTGCATCAGCAACTTCATCTTCTACCCCCTGCTTTTTACCCCACTTTCTGCCCTACTTTTGCGCAACAGCCCTTTTGGAACCATTCATCGTAAAATTCAATTCGATTGGAGAGGCAGCAAATGCACTAAAGGGAATTCAGCGTTCTTGGGCACCCTACTCATTTAGCAACCACAGAAGGCAGACGCTCATTCAGGAAAAGCTTCCCTACATTCCGCTAAAGCCCCGCAACTTTCCGGTAAAGATTCCGCAAAGCCCCATGGGTTTTTACACCCTTTTGGACGAGCACACAATTCTTGCAAGCGCAAGCACTTCAAGCTGCATTCCCCTTGGCACGCTCAACTTTGAAGAAGACCACGAAAACCCACCAAGCCGCGCTTACCTAAAGATTCAGGAGGCACTAACGCTATTCAACCACTTTTTTGGAGATGAACTTCCCTCAAAAGAAAGCCTTTGTTTTGAAGCAGGTGCCTGCCCCGGCGGCTGGACCTACGTTCTAACCCTTCTTGGCGCAAGAGTTTTTGCGGTGGACAGAAGCCCCCTGGCCCCTTCGCTCATGGAAAATCCCCTCGTAACTTTTTCTGCCCACGATGCCTTTACGCTAAAGCCCTCAGACGTAAGGGATGCCCTTGGCGGAGACCCGGACTGGATTTTAAGCGACGTAATCTGCTACCCAGAACGCCTTTTGCAATGGGTAAAGACCTGGCTTGAAAGCGGCATAAAATTCAACATGATTTGTACAATAAAGATGCAGGGCGGAATAAACTGGCAGGCCGCAGAAGAATTTGCCTCTTTGCCAAACAGCCGCGTTGTCCACCTGCACTACAACAAGCACGAGCTTACCTTTTTGATGCGCAACAGGTAAGATTATAGAAGCACTCGCTCTCTTCAAGTATACCTTGTAGAGCAAAAAATAAAGCCTACCCAAGTGTAGCAGCTTCCGAGTAGGCTTTTCAAATATGCCAAAAGGAGACAGCCACACGGCTGCGTTGTTCCTTTTATTGTTTAAATATACCCCAATTTATTGCCACCGTCAAGCATAGCCTTGGCCAAAGGAGGTCGTATGAAAAATCTCACCAGCACACAAAAGCATTGCAACGCAAAACATTTCAAGGCAGCGCACAGTCTGGGCCTTGTCTTGGCCGCACTGGCACTCTGTACCCTTTCGCCACTTACACCCACAGCTGCCCACGCAGAAAAAGCAGTAAAAACAGGAAGCTTCCCCTACGGAAAAAAGGGAAACACAGAAAAAGCCTTTACGTCCAGCTGCTACACAAAAAAATTCCCCAAGCTGGAAATGACGGTTGAAGTCCCAGAATTTGAAGGCTGCGACAAGCTAAACAGCAGCATAAAAGAATGGCTAAGCAAACAATGCAAGTACGCGGAAGAAAATTACACAGACAACGCAGAAGAAAAAGGAGAGTATTCAATCTTCATAGGAACCGTAACATACACAGGCTCCTATATCTCCGTACTCTTTTACGAAAAAGTCGATGCAGGCGGAATCCACCCCTACATAGCAAGAAAAAGCTTTGTCTATAACAAAGAAAGCAAAAAAATGGTGGCATCCGCAAAGGACTTCATCTCGGACAAAGCCTACAAAGAAGCACTTGAACCTGTATTGGAAAAAAATGAAACTTCGGCAGACGAAGCATTTGCCATTGGCATACCAGAACTGGACAAGCTGCCCTTCGTTCTTACCCCAACTTCTGTGGAACTAATAATAGGCGGGGAACACATGTACGGCTACATGTGGGGAATGGAATTCATTGTCCCTGTAAATAGGCAGTAGCGGGCGTTACGGGCGGCGTTTGAGCCCGTAGAAGGGGTAGGACGCAACGCAGTGCGGCCGCAGGGGAAGGCTTTCCCCTCCCCATTTAAGCAAAACCTAGAACCAGAGAGAAGCCTGGTCTTCCCAGTCGATGATTTCTTCCGGTGCAAAGAAGAGGTCTATCTCGCGCTTGGCACTTTCCTCGCAGTCACTTGCGTGGATAATATTGTGCGTAGTGTGAGAGCAGAAGTCTCCGCGGATTGTTCCCGGATGAGCCTCTGCAGGACTTGTGGAGCCTGTCATCTTCCTTACCAAAGTAATGCAGTCATCTCCCTGCCAAACCATTGCAACAACAGGACCACTTGTAATGTAGTCAACGAGCGGATCATAGAAGGGCTTACCCTTATGTTCGGCATAATGCTTAGAAGCCAATTCCGGGCTAATGTTCATAAGCTTAAGCCCCACCAGCTTAAGACCTTTCTTCTCGAGGCGGCTGATAACCTCGCCTACAAGCCTGCGGTTCAAAACACCAGGCTTTAACATGGCAAAACATCTTGTACTCATAGTTTGTACAAATTAACAGAAAACGCAACTTTTTTCAAGGTCTTGCTAGATTTTTCATATCTGGAGCAAGCTACTTGTCTTACTGCCCCTGCGGGGGTCAATCCTATTACGGGCTTTGCGGGGCAGTTTCTTCTAAAACAAGCAGCGCCACGGACGGCGCGTCATCATTTAGGAAAAATAATTGTGCAAGTTTTTGAAAAAAACTTGCGTGGTAAAAATTGCACGGACGCAATTTTTACCACCAATCCCGGCTAGTATGCCTTTGCTTAAGGATATGCTAAAGAAATATATATCCATACGCACAATGTAGTTTTGCCGCCCCACATGACACTATTTGTCATATCACATGCCTTACACTGAATAAAAGAAATAAAACAGGAGGACACTATTATGGTAAAGAAAATCCTTATCGGCACAGGCATAGGCCTTTTGGCAGCAGTCGTCTACGGCACAATCAAAAAGATAAAAGAAGAAAACGAAGAACTCAAGGAATACAGCACGGAACTTCTGCAAAAGAACCTGGAGCTAAGGGAATTCATCACCAAGCACAACCTTAGCCCAGAAGAACCCTCCCCAGATTCTGCATCTCAGCATATACTCGTTATGAAATAGCGTCCTGCATCATTTTCCCCTTCTTCCAGAGCGTGCAGAAGGTAAGTGCACAAACATGGAATGTTATGTAGCAAAACAATGTGCGGAAGCACTGGAATGTAGGCTGAAAACGCGGCAAAAAAGCATTTGCGCGGTGCGTACCCGGCAGCGTAGCTTCAAGCCGCGAAGCAAGTCAGATACCTTGTATCCGCACTCGTTTTTTTTAACGCGTTTTCAGCTGGGAATGGAAGTGCTTACACATTTTTGATTTGCACTTACCTTCTACAAAAAAAAATCATTGCAAACAAAAGTCTGGCGGTGTATCATAAAATCATGTCAAAACATGAACACTATGAAAAATCACCAAAACTTACCGTGCCTCAAATAATCGAATACTGCAAGAAAGACCTTGGGCTTACGTTCAATCTTATGGACGAAGAAACCGCTGCGGAATTCCTTAGGACGCACAACTATTTTTTCCGCCTAAAACAATATGCGGAAGTTTGCCAAAATAGGACAAAGGGGGAGGTATACAATGAATTCTGCAAACGCATTAGCAACTAACGAAATCGCCGCGCTCAAGAAGAGGCCGATAGATTTTTCCGACATTCCAGAATTAACTCCAGAACAGGCAAAAGAACTTTACCCCAAAAACTGGAAGCCAAGAAAACAGGCCATTTCTGCAAGGATAGACATGGACACAATCGACTGGCTAAAAGACCCCGGAGGAAAAGGCTATCTTCAGAGGCTAAATGCCGTTTTACGCTGGGCAAGGATGACGGGTTGTCCAATAGCAAACCTGACATAATTTTACTGCATGCCGCGCAAGAGGGAATCTAGGGCTTCATACGCTACAATTATACAAAATCCCCATAGAAAAACAAGAAAAACACCGCAAAATCCCCATAGAAATACACATGACATTATTTGTCACAGGTGGTAGGATATAATAAGGTCAAGAAAGCACACAAGGAGGATGACTATGCACATGCCAAGCTTTGGGGAGACTAGATTTGTCTGTAAAAATTGTGGGGAAAGGTTTGATGGCAGCGATACAGAAGAAGGCAAGAAGCAGAAATATGCAGAATATGAGCCATTAAGCAGATTTATGCCAGGACCACCCCATCCAAAATGTCCGCACTGCAAAAGCCGCAAGACGGAAAAAGATTGGGGCGTGGAGTATTAAGGCTTTATAAAAAAATCCCCTGCATAAAGCTTGCAGGGGAAAAAGTCATCTTAAAGGGCGAACAACGATTAACAGTCACCCTAAACGCACTTGCAAGCAAGTAACTTCATGGGCTGCACCGCCATTCAGACGTTAACATTCATAGATTCCGAATCGAGTTCGGAATGACATGTTATAGGAATGACATGTTATTCTAACAGCGCAAAACTTACTTCTGCTTTGCGAATACCATTTCTGAGCCATCTTCAGTAAGAGAGATCTTGCCGTCTTCTGAAACCTTAAAAGACACTTTTGACTCCTCGCCGCTGCCAGCAGGATCAGAAAGGGTCATTGTCTTTGAAGATTCGTCCCACTTCAAATTGCACTTCATACCCATGATATTCATATCACCGCTTCCGTCTGCGTTCAGGTTCAAAATACCTTCAACTTTTGTACCTGTAACTTCTTCAAGCTGCTTAAGATCTTCAGCAGACACACCGTCTAAAGAATCAATGCTGTAAGTTCCTACGAGAGGGGACACCTTTTTCTTGCAACCTGCGAAGCATACCATCAATGCCAGTGCTGCCATAACAGCAAAGAAGACATTTTTACAGGTTTATTCTATAACTTTTACGTCGCTAGGATTGGCCTTAAGATACTGGAAGAAAGCTTCCTTATTGGTAACAACTTTTGCGGTTACCTTTACGCGGGACTCGTCTTCGGGGAAGTCATCGAGTTTCCAGCCGGTTACTTCGAGTGTAGTTCCAACGAACATGCCGCCCTTACTTTGGCCAATGGAGGCAGACATAAAGCCCAAAGAAAGGTCGCCGTCGATTGTGATTTCCTGGCCGTCCTTATAGCCTCTGTTCTGGAGCTTTTTTGCCACGGTCTGCATTGCCTCAAAGTCGCCGTAGGCAATGTTGAATTCAGTGGATTTTGCCTGCTTTGATTCTGATTTTTTGTCCGTAGACTTGCTTGATGCCGCACTTGCCACCGTATTAACCGCTGCACCCGCTACGGCTTTTTTGGTTGTTGTGGCGCATCCTGCAAGGCACACAGAAGCTGCAAGAGTTGCAATAACTGCAAGGTTCATCATTTTCATATTTTTCTCCTCTACAGAAAAAAGTCTGTAATTTATACAATAGACTATAATCCAACTTTTTCCGCTGTCCAGAAAAATTTAAGAAAAAATAATTTTTTTCTTGGTTCTTGATATTAGCGCATGGAGGAATGGCTTTGCTGAACCTACGCCGCCGTGGAGGGGCGCGACAGCGTTGACGGTGAAAGAGACGCTTCCTGAGCCTGTCGAAGGGGCGGCTCTTTCACCGTCAATGACCGTTAGGGAACCCCGGAAGGGCGGTGGCGCAAAGGCATGGGCGGTCGGATTAGCCAAAGAGTAAAATGGTAGAACATACAAAAGTACCGTCCAGAAGAATATAGGCAGTTTCAAAACTCGCTTTGTTATGCTGACTTTTTTTTAGCATCCAGCTTCGTAGATTCCGAAACGAGTTCGGAATGACATTTTGGGAAGAGCTCAATAGTATAAAAAAAATGCTTTTAATTTTTGCAAAAAAAATATATACTGCACGCATGGCTATTCTTGTTTTTAAGCAGCTCTGCTACATGATGATTGTGGTTGTGGTTGCCTTTGTTTTTTCTAAGAAATTTAAATTTGCAAACCAGGAAATTTCTTTTGTAAGCAAGACCATGCTTTACCTTGTTAACCCCTGCATGCTTCTTTCTTCTTTTGACATTCCCTACAATCCGCAGAAGATAAAGGGGCTTGCGGTGATGATAGGCCTTTGCTTTGCCGTTCACATTGCAATGATGGTTACAGCGTGCATTTTTATTCGGAGCCGCAGTCCGGAGGGTAAGGAGCTTGACGGCATTGACCGGGTTGGCGTTATTTTTACCAACAGCGGTTTTATTGGCATTCCGCTGATTAACGGGGTGCTTGGTAAGGAAGGCGTTTTTTACCTGATGGGCTACCTTGTGAACTTTAACATCCTGCTTTGGATTTTTGCACCGCTTGCTTTGGGTTGCAGGTTTGACATTAAAAAGATTGTCTTTAATCCCAACGTTATTGCGGTGGTTGCGGGCTTTATCCTCTTTTGCTTTCCGGGGACGCTGCCAGACATTCTTTCCAAGCCGATTGGCTATATTGGTCAGATGAATACAGCTTTGAGCATGATTCTTTTGGGGATGATTTTTGCTGACTTTAAGAAGGGGGAAGGTAAAAGGTCTCTTGCGCTTAGGGCTGGCTGGACGGTTGCGGTAAGGCTTGTGCTTTGCCCTCTTGCGGCGCTTGCGGTTATTGCTGCGACGGCACGGCTTTTGCCCATGCTGCTTTCTAGTGTGGAAGACATTCGCCTTATGACGGTTACGGCATACATTGCAGCTCTTTGTCCTGTGGGAATGAGCATTACTTCTCTTGCGGTTGTGTTCAAGAAGGATGCCCACTACGCGGGTCTTATTGTTGCCCTAACATCGGCTCTTTGCGTTTTTGGTGCGCCGGCATTCATCTATCTTGCACAGATTCTGGGGATTGTATAGCAACTGAATCAAGCGGATTGTTGGCGGGCGGTCCCTGAGCTTGTCGAAGGGTGGTCCCTGAGCCTG
>DFJV01000092.1:0-194 GCA_002373205.1 Treponema sp. UBA3662 | reverse complement strand
TGGTCCCTGAGCCTGTCGAAGGGCTTCTTTGAAAACAGTTTCCTGCGACTGGCTCAGGGAACGATTATTTGTGTTAGTAAAAAAACTTCACCACGACGAAAGACCGTCATGCTGCACACACTTGCAAGCAAGTAATTTTAGCATTCGTAAAACATTCAGCCACAACTTTTACAGACCCTGAAACAAGTTCAGGG
>DFJV01000056.1 GCA_002373205.1 Treponema sp. UBA3662 | reverse complement strand
AGGGGGAGACTTCCCCCTCCTTGGGTAACAGATGTAGGGGGTATTCGTAGCGAAGCTTCGAGCGGACTTCCCCCCCTTGCAGTCTTTCTGAACTGACTGTTTGACTTTTCAACTGCCAATGTGTATACTAAACATATGTCTGAAAGGAAATTTACGGTCTTGGACCTGCTTGATTTGGACTTAAAAGGACATGACTCTCTTAATCTGCGTTGCATTGCAGGAAGACGCGGCCTTTCCCGTGAGCTTTCCATTGCGGATGTTAACAGGCCGGGGCTTGCGCTTTCGGGTTTTTACGAGTCCTTTGTCTATGCCCGGGTTCAGCTTTTTGGCCGCGGTGAATTTGCCTACCTAAAGAAGCTCCACGATGAGGACAGGGGCGATTCCCTTGAACGCTTTTTTTCCTACCAGATACCCTGCTGCATTTTTACCCGCTCCCTTATGCCAAACGAAACGTTTCTTTCCATTGCGGAGGCTACGGGAACGCCTGTTTTGCAGACCGACTTGGATTCAACAGAGTTTTCCATAAGATTTGTACGTGCCTTTTCCAACATTTTTGCCCCCAAGAAGATTCTTCACGGAGTTTTGGTTGAAGTTTACGGAATTGGCATTCTGCTTATCGGGGACAGCGGTGTTGGCAAAAGTGAGACAGCCCTTGAACTGGTTGAACGCGGCCACCGTCTTGTTGCAGACGATACGGTAGAGGTCCGCTGTGTTAACGGAAATACGATTATGGGACAGGGCCCCAACAAGCTGATTAGCCACCACATGGAAATAAGGGGCCTGGGTATTATAGACGTTTCCCAGCTTTACGGCGTACGTGCAATCCGCGAACAAAAGGAAATCCAGCTGGTTGTTAAGCTTGAAACCTGGGACCAGAAAAAGGTTTACGACCGCCTTGGCATGGAAAACCATACCGCAGACTTGCTTGGGGTAAAGATACGCTATATCGTTATTCCTGTAAAGCCTGGGCGCAACCTGCCGATTATTATCGAGGCGGCAGCAATGAATGAACGCCTTAAGTCTCTGGGGCATTATTCCGCCAAGGAATTCAACCAGAACGTGCTTAAATGGATTGAATCCGGAGAGGCACAGGCAGCCTACTACGGAAATGAGGATGTATACTGACAAAGAATGCGCTGTTTCTGCTTTACTTAGAGAAGCATTTTCAGGGCAATTTTTATAAAGAGGAAACAATGATTGAAAAGATTTTGACAGTCCGAAACAGGGCAGGAATTCACGCGCGTCCGGCAGCTCTTATAGCACAGACCGCAAACAAGTTTTCTTCCGAGATTTCTTTGGAAAAAGACAATTCTACGGTGAACGCAAAGTCCATCATGGGCGTAATCACCATGGCTGCAGGATACAATACAACTCTTACGCTTAAGGCCGACGGTCCAGATGAAAGGGAAGCCAGCGACGCAATTTTCAACCTATTTGAGTCAAAGTTTGAAGAAGAATAAGGACTGTCTGTATGAAAAATCTAACTGACCGCCAAAAAGAGGTTCTGGATTTTATTGCGCAGTTTACAGAAGAAAATGTCTTTCCTCCAACCGTCAGGGAAATAGGCGAGCACTTTCAGATTTCGCTCAGAGCTGTTCAGGACCATATAGCCGCATTGCAAAAGAAGGGCGTTCTTGCCGTAACCCAGAAGCATTCACGCTCCCTCCGGGTGCTTAAGGATATGCGGAGCGACAAAAAGCAGCTCTTTACTACTACCATTCCGGTTGTAAAGTCTCTTCTTGCGGGAAAAAAGCTTTTTACGGCCAACAATGTTGGGTATTACATAACTCTTTCTGAACCTTTTGTTTCTTCAGGTAATTCATATTTTTGCATGATAGTTCAGGACCAAAGCCTTACCGGTTCCGGCATTTATCCCGGAGACTGCCTGGTTTTTGTTCAGACGGATGCTTCTGCCAGTGAAGTTGCGGACGGAGATGTTGTTGCCGCTGTAATTGAAGGCGGTGCGGATTCTCTTATCAGGCGTTATTTTAAGGAAGAAGCAAGGATTTGCCTTAAGGGAGATAATCCAAAATTTAAGCCTGTTTACAGTCAGGACGTGCGCGTGGCAGGAAAGCTTTCTGCTGTTTTGCGTACGGCTGTGGTAAAAAAGTAGAATATAATGGCAGAAGCAGAAGTATATCTTTTTACGGGCCCCGAAGCAGGGGATAAAAAAGAAGCAATAGAAACAATACGCGCAAGGGCAGAGAAGGCTAACGGTCAGCTGGACTATTACAGCTACTATGCCTCCGAGACAAGGATTCCAGATATTGTTGCCCAGCTGCAGAACGAGAGCCTTTTTTCTTCCGCCACATTCATCGTGCTAAAAAATGCAGAACTTGTTAAGGGCAAAGATGCAGAGCTTTTGGCTTCCTGGTGCAAGAATGCAGCAGAAAGTCCAAACACCCTTATCCTTGTTAGCGACGAAAATTCCGTTGACAAAAAGATAGATTCAGCAGTTCCTTCCCAACACAAGAAAATGTTCTGGGAAATGTTCGAAAACCGAAAGAGCCAGTGGGTTCAGTCATATTTTAGGAAGAATGGTTTTGGAATAACAGACGAAGCCGTAGAGCAAATCCTGGATATGGTGGAAAACAATACCGATGCGCTAAAGACAGAGTGCTCACGCTTTTTCTACTGCATGCCCCAGGGAAGCACCGTAACTCCTTCCGATGTGGAAAAGGTAATCTCCCACAACAGGACGGAAAACGCCTTTACCCTCTTTGAAGAGATGGCCGATTCCACAAAGTCTCCAAGGCAGCGTCTTGAATCTTCCATGGAAATCCTTCAGAAAATACGCCTTTCCCGCGAGTCCAATTCGGTTGCGCTGATTGCGGGGCTTTCCTATTGCTTCCGCCAGCTTAGGGCATGGCACATGTTGCACCAAAAGGGGGCCACCCCTACGGAAGTTCAGCTTAAGGCGGCTGGTTTTTCCGGCAAAAAGAACCGTGAGCGCTACGAAAAAGCATCCCGTGTTTGGGGAGCAGGCAATGTTTCTTCTATATTATCCCTTCTTGCGCATACGGACATGGCAAACCGTTCAAGCGGCATGGCACTGGAATATACCTGCCTTACCATGATGATTTATTCAATCATAATCAAAAACGGCCTTTACCCTGCTGAGTATGTATGTTAATTTTTGCGGAATGATTTCCTATTTAAAACTCCAAATTGGCACTTTTATTTTCTAAACTGACCTTTTTTTATTCCGATAAGTAAAGGAGAAATAGGGGATTTAAAAATTTTTATTTTTAGGTGTTCCTTATTATTCAAATGCGGAGTATAATCATTAATTATGCCAGGATTAAGCCAGCTAAAGCAGTTTAACGCAGACCTCTTGAATCTCGGGGACGAAGTAAAGATTCGTTCGGCACGCGGTGAAAAACCCGTTACTGTTCCTATCCCCAAAAAGATTCCTGACGTTGACGATTCGGAAGATTTTGTAAACGGTATGCCTCAGATTTCAGAAGAAGAACTGGAGCAAGCGGATGCCGCTGCCGCAGAAATGGAAAAGGCAGCTCATGATTTTTCAGATATAACCGGGGAATCATCCGGGGAAGAGTCTTCCGTGGCAAGTTCCCTCGCTTCTTCTCAAAAAGCGCCTGACGTAAAGGATTTGCTTGCGCCTCCTCCGGATTTGAGCCTTAGCGACCTTGACCTTAGCGAATTTGAAGAGCCAGCCCAGGAAGAGCCTGAAGAGGAGGAAGAAGAAGAAATTCCTCTTGAGGACATGGATTTGGATTCACTTCTCGCATCTGGGGACAGTGCGCCCGAAGAAGAGCCGGTTGTTGAACAGCAGCCGGAACAGCGCTATGTACGCCCTTCTTTGTCAAAGCCAAAGCCTGTTGTTTCCGAGGAATCATCAGAAGACATAGATATGGATTCGTTCTTGCATGGAAGTGCAAAGTCTGCCGTATCTAACACAATAAATGACACTCCTGCACCAGTTGCTCCTGCAACAATTGCTCCTGCACCAGTTGCGTCAGCACCAGTTGCGCCAGCAACAATTGCTCCTGCCAAAAAAGAAGACGACTTGCTTGCGGGGCTTCCTTCATTTGACATTGAAGCAGAAAACAAGAACTTCCCTTCCGACAATGCCGTAAACATGAACGACGGAATTCCGACGGAATTTAACGAAGTTCCAGGAACCGGCACCCTTAATCCTGTAAAGAAGCATGACCTTGCTCCGGAAACCGTTGTGGAAACTCCTGCAAGCTTTGAAGAAGTTTCTGCGGATGACCTTTTTGCCCAGCCGGTAGAGACTGAGGCACCGGCCACTTCCTCCGATATGCCTACAGCTGATTTGTCTTCATCTGAAATGCCGTCATTTGACGAGCCAAACTTTAACCCTCCGGCAGCAGACCTTCCTTCCGACATGCCCTTGGACGAAGAGACTGCATTTGAAAGCGAGCGCGTAATGGAAAGCCAGCCTTCATCTTCTTTGCAGGACGGCTCTGATTCTTCAGGAAGCGACTTGTTCACTTCTTTTGGAGCAGACTCTTCATCTGGCGACGACTTTAACATAGATGGACTTGACCTTCCTGTATTCAACCAGGATTCAGCGGACTCTTCTTCCGACAAGGATTTCCTTTCCCAGGATACTATTGAGTCATCTCCTGCAGGCGAATCTGATGACTTTAACATGGGGGATCTTGACCTCCCCGATTTTGGAATGAACGATTCTGCCCAGGACGAAGATTCATCACTTTCTTCCGGAGAAGTTGTTCCCCCTGCAACAGAGGCTGCTGCATTTGACGCTACAACTTCTTTTGACTCTCCAGCGGAAACCACAGTTGCTTCTTCCGACGATGGCGGTGCTCTTGACCTTCCTGATTTTGGTTCAGACGGTTCTGCATCAGGCGACAAAGCCCTTTCAGAAGCTGCTCTTGGAGAAGAAGAAAGCGGACCTGCCGAAGTGTTTGACACAAGCGGAATGGACGACCTTGACGACACAGACTTTTCCAAGAATGGGGAAGACACAGGCTTTGAGCTTGGCGACATTACCGACTCTGAAGGCGGTGATGACGAATTCAGCATTCCGGGCTTTAGCGACACAAAAGAAGCAGACCTTGGCAAAAAGAAGAAGCCTCTCGTTTCACTTTCATCTTCATCAGAAGAAGATGAGGACGAATCCAAGAAGCCAAAGAATTCATTTACGGATGCAGAATACCGCCTCTTCCAAAAGAATCTTGCTGAATACCCGCTTAACGTTCGCATAGCACTGGAAGACATTGTTGTAAAGAACGAGCTTACAGACGATGCCCTCTTTAGCGTACTGGAAATGGTTCTGCGCAAGGTTCCTGCAAGACAGCTGGCCGGTCAGCTTGAAAAAATGCTGGACATTCAGCTGGACGTTCCCCGCGACTTTGAGCTGCGTACCGCCGCCGAATACGAAGCATACAAGCAGTCTGTTGAATACAAGCTCAAGAACCGGATTATTCCTGGTGCAATACTCACTGCCATTGCTGCAATATTCATCTACTGCATCTTTATAGTTGTGAAGACATTTATAGTAATGCCTTTGTGGGCAAACAGTTTGTACAAGGAAGGCTACAGCCTCTTGGAACGCGAACAGTACCCTCAGTCCCTTGAAAAATTCAACGAGGCGATTGATAAAAAGCCGGTAAAGAAGTGGTTCTTCAAGTATGCCCAGGGCTACCGTGACCACAAGCAGTTTGGTTCAGCGGAACTTCCTTCGGACAGAAAGAGAAAGCGGAATTTGTTTACCCCAAGCCTGACTGTAGAAGAAGGCGACAATTCACTCGGCCCCAATGCCTCAACAATGTACAGGTCTATCCTTGAACGCTATGACCACGACAAGCAGGCCGGTATTGAGTGGGCAGAAATGGAAGCTGAACTCTTCCGCTGGGAAAGGGCAGAGCGTATCCTTACCAGGGAAGTCCTTGACTACCATATAAATGACCCGGATGCAATACTTGCTCTTGGCGACCTCTACCTTGAATGGGCAGACTCAGACATTGAAGGCAACGTGGAAAAATTCCCGGAAGCAAAGAAGCAGTACGACCTTCTTGTGGAACTTTATGGCGAAAAGGACGAAAAGCTCTACGACAGGTATTCAGCCCGCCAGATGCGCTACTTTATACGCACGGACGACTTGGCTACCGTTCTTAACTATAAGGAATACTTCTATCCAAAGAAGATGAAGTACGTAGAGAATTCAGACGTTACCGAACTTGGCGGCTACCTCTTTGACAAGCGCTACGGTGAATTGCGCCCGTCAGAGGAAAACCTCCGCTCTCAAATAGAGAACGTAAAGCCAATCCTTACCATGGCAGTAGAACGCGACGGTACAGATCCTGTTGCGCTCTACAACCTTGCCCGCTACTATGTTCAGACAAAGGCCAACTCTAACGCAAGGGTTACCTGCGAAGAAGCAATCAAGGCTTTTGAGAACAAGAAGTCACTTAAGAGGAAGGATACCTACAAGTACATAAACACTTACCGCATCCTTGGCGAGATGTACTGTGGAGAAAAGCAGTATATCCAGGCCCAGAAGGCATACATAAGCGGAGTTGAGCTCTTTGAATCTAACAAGGACCTTAACGCCTATATTGGAAACCAGGATGTTGGCAAACTCTACGCAGACCTTGGAGACATCTACTACTTTAAGGACGGCAACGCTGACAGTGCCTTTGAAAACTACAAGAATGCCATCGAAAACAAGAATGACATTCCGTCCATCCGCTACAAGATGGGCTACATTCAGTACAACAAGAAGAACTATCAGGAAGCACTTGCCTCCCTTATGGTTGGTTCGGAAGCAGCACCGTCAGACACCCACATGCTGCTTGCACTTGCAAACACCCTGTGGAACCGCAACGACTTCTATGCTGCCCGCGGCTACTACGACAAGCTTTTGGAAATCCTGGAAGAAAAACGCCAGGGCTACAAGATTGTCCTTCCGCAGATCCGCGAAGACCACGGAGACTTTGTGGACACCTACATGAAGGCTTCCAACAACCTTGGTGCAACTCTTTCCAGAATTGCCAACATGACGGGTAACAGCGAGATGAACGGTCAGGCAATCGTTGCCCTGCAGGACAGCCTGCGCGCATGGGATGCACTTTCCCGCAACCAAAAGACAATGATCCGCCTGGATTCGTCAAACCTTGCGGAACAGAACATTAAGTATATTACTATACCTGGTTCTGAATTCAGCCCGGAAATCTATACAAAGATTCCTATGCTTATGGATGGCGAGGAAGGGCTTGAATAAAAAATATCCTTGCGAAAAAGACGGAATCGTAAGCAGACAGCGCTTGAACGACATTGCAAAGGAACTTTTTAGAAAGTCCATACACGTTTGCAGTGCCTTCATACCGCTGTTTTTGCAGTTTATGCGCCTTCCCGTTCTTTTTGCATTGACCGCAGCCCTTGTACTTTACTCTATAGCGGAATTCATGCGGCTAAAGGGAAAGTCCATACCACTTGTCTCTGCCGTAACAGCCGCCGCTGCCCGAAAGCGTGACGAAAACCGCTTTGTGCTTGGGCCTGTAACCCTCTGTGCAGGAATAATACTTGCCGCCCTTCTCTTTGAACCTTTTGCCGCTTCAATTGGAATTTATGCCCTTGCCTTTGGAGACGGACTTGCAAGCCTTGCCGGAAAACTCTTTGGAAAAGTAAAGATTCCCCTTACCCAGGGAAAAACCGTTGCAGGAAGCCTTACCTGTTTTGCCGCTATTTTTGTTTCTTGCTTTTTGGTTTGTTATAATGCAAAGATTGCGCTTTGCGTTGCGTCTGTGGGAATGTTTATAGAATTGCTTCCTCTAAAAGACTTGGACAACCTTTTTATACCCCTTGTGCTGGGGCTGGTTGCCCAAAGTCTTTATTAACTTTTTTACTGTAATTCCTTTTTTTAATTAGGACAGTGCTTTACTCTCTCCTCTGTCCACTTTCTTTTTTAGTTGTTGTATTTTTATTTGGACGGTAGTTTTTTTTGCTCTACCATGCAATTTCTCTACTACTTTAATATTACTTTCGTCACCACCGTTCCGCCCTTCCCTAACGGTCATCCCGCTTGCGCGGGACTAAAGGGGCTCCATGGTGGCGTAGGTTTCTTTTGTTACTACATTCTTGCAACAGCCTTTTCCTGTGTGGAGAAGTCCGTTCTTAAATGCTTAAGCGCACGAATTTCTATCTGGCGGACAGCTTCCGGGCTTATTCCTACAACCTTGGAAATTTCGCGCAAGGTCTTTGCGTTCTTTTCTCCGTTAAAGTTGTAGCGCATGTATATTACGTTCTTTTCTGCGGAAGGAAGAATGTCTACAAGGCTCCTTATGTTGGCCCTCTTTTCCTTGTCCAGGTAATTCTCTTCGGGGTTGTAGGTAAAGTCTGCAAGGAAGTCTATAATAGATGTGCCTGAATCTTCTGAATTTGTCTCTGAATCAAGTGAAGACACGCTGTATTCGTAGCTCATGTAGCGTTCGATTTTTTCTTCGGGAATGCTAAGGAATACTGCAATTTCTGCGCTTGAAGGTTCGGTTCCGTTCTGGCCTGAAAGATAGGCGGAGGCTTCCTTTATTTTGCGGATCATGTCTTCCTTGCGGTGGGGCAGGGGAATGAATGCCATTCTAGAAGAAGCGTAGCGGTTCATGTACTGGACAATCCAGGGGTAGGCGTAGGTGGAAAACCTTGTGCTAAAGCAACTCTTGAATTTTCCGGCTGCAGTGATAAGCCCCATGTTTCCTTCCTGAATCAAGTCCATAATTGACATGTTTGCCGAATAAAAGCGGTATGCAATGCTTACGACCAAACGCAGGTTGCTGTTTATCAGACTGTTGAGGGCATTCTTGTCGCCACCCTGAATTCTGTCTGCAAGCTCCAGCTCTTCCTGGGCACTTAAAAGCGGGTACTTTTGGATTTGAGAAATATAATTTTTGTTGACCTCACTTTTCATTTCTTACTCCTGTCTTTTTTGGTAACTCAATTTTGATACTACATATAGTTACTAGCAAATTCCGTGCCAACTTTTTTGCCTTTGCAAAGACTTCTTTGCATAGAAACCCTTGTCCTTGCCAGTAAAGAAAATGCGCCTGCCCTTGCCTTCCAGAATGAATTCCTTGCAGGATGATTTTACCGGACAGGGCCTTTGAATTTTTTATTTTTTTGCGGCAGTGTAAAGTATGGCTTATGTAATTTCTTTTATTTTCAAGAGTTAAAAATTGTCTGAATTTTTTAGATTCAATTTTTGAGGGAAAGGCCCTTTTGGGGAAACCTATGGTCTTTCTTCCTTAGTTTTAAGATAAATTTCTAATTTCCCCAAAAGGTGTATTTTTTTTTGAGTTTTTTTTCGGTTTTGAACTTTTTTGAACAAATTTTGACACCTTTTTTACCCTTTTGTCTACAATAGTAGACGTTTCCCCTTTTTTATTCTATGTATATATTTGTAGACAGTGTAAACTTACCCTTCTGGCAAACAGCATATATCATACATAATATAGGAAATCAATTTTGTGTGAAACGGAAGAAAAATCTGGCAGAAATGCCCTTTGCGCGGGGGAGCGTTAGCGACCTTAATACCTTATACGCGCAACTGAGGCGTTTCTGACAGATTTTTCTGGGAGTGGAACACAAAATTGATTTCCGGGTGTTTGCATTTGCTTGGTTGCCATAAATTGCAATAAAGTTTACACTGTAGCAATGAAAATGACGATATTGGGCAGCGGAACCAGCCACGGTGTGCCGGTAATAGCCTGCAAATGCAAAGTGTGCACTTCTGTAGACAGTAGGGACAAGCGCATGAGGGCAAGCGCCCTTGTTCAAAGCGCAGATGCTTCTATTGTAATAGACACAGGCCCGGAATTCCGCATGCAGGCCCTTAGGTGCGGCCTTGAAAAACTGGATGCCGTCCTTGTTACCCACAGCCACGCAGACCACCTTAACGGCCTTGACGACGTACGCATCTTTAGCCACACAAAGTCAGTTGACCCTTCAAACCCGGATGCAAAAGAAACAGAAGGCGAAGGGCTTCCTGTATATGCAAACGCATGGACAATCCGCGACACAAAAAACCGCTTTGACTACATTTTTATGCCTGTAAAAGAAGGCGGCGGAAAACCCAAGATACTTTTGGAAGACACGGCCGCCTTTAGCGCAGAAAACCCAATAAGAACAAAATCCATTTGCGCAATTCCCATTCCCATCATGCACGGCCACCTTGAATGTAACGGCTACCTGCTCTACGAAGATGCTCCACTGCAAAAAAGAAAAAGCATTGCCTACCTTACGGACTGTTCTTCTATACCGCAGGAAACCTTCGATGTAATTGCAAAAAACGCGGGAACTTTGGAGCACCTTGTAATAGACGGACTCCGCGAAAAGCCCCATTCAACCCACTTTTCCTTTGAACAGGCACTGGAGGCCGCAAACATCCTTGCTCCCCGCCACACTTGGCTTACCCACATAACCCACAACAAAAGCCACACAGAAATTAATGAATACGTCCTGACCCTGCTGGAAAAATTTCCTGCCCTGAGTGCAATTGTAAAATCCGGTGGAAGCGTAGAAGCAGCCTACGATGCCCTAGAGCTTTCCTGCTCCTGAATCTGCAATCGGGTGTAGGTTGCTGACGGAATCTGGTCCCCAAGCTTGTCGAAGGGCCGAATCCACATTCGTAGCAAGTGCGTACTAATATGGCGTGTTGGGATAAAATAAAAAAAGAGACAATTGCTTGAAAAATCTGGCAAATGCGTTACACTTAAATAAAAAGAACTTTTAACCATTTATGTAGGTTTACAATATGAAATTTACCCCTCCCAGTTGTCCAAGTATATTTAAGCTGTTTGCCGTAACGGCAGTCCTCTTTGCTTTTGCGTCCTGTTCCCATACGGATGAAGAAGGCTCTGTTTCCTTGAGCATTCCCAACTCGGTTTGCAAGCAAATTGCTGTGCGTGCGCCTGTCTCTGGTGAAAGCACAGTAATGAAGGTTTTTGTAACAGGTGACTGGCAGACAACAAAGAGGGTGCCGATTACCGGTGACAGCAGCGTTACGATTGAATTTGACGGCATTCCCAGTGGCTCAAAGTTGCATGTCCTTTGCCTGATTGAAGGAGTTCCAGATGAATATTATGGTACTGTTGGCTCATGCCAAATTGGAGTAAGCAATGAGATAGTGATTTCTGGCAAGTACGAAAATTCTGTGCAGCTTAGTCTTGAAGAGTTGGATTTTAGCGCTAATAATTCTTCCAACACACTTTCGATAAACCGGGACTTGCCAGGATGCACATACAGGTGGAAATATTCAGATATTATTGATACAACGACTTCCGTGCCGTCCTACACTCATTCAGTTCCCGAGACCGAATACTTTGTAGGCTTTTTGGGAGATTACTATTGCACAATATACTGTGACGGAACCGAAATCACGACGCTTAGTGGACATATGGAATAACCTATGCGGGATTGGAGGGGCGACGGGGTGCTTTCGCCCCTGGTTGCATTTGCATAAAGTGTCCAACAACAAATCCTACCCCCAATTGGAAGGGCGAAGGTTTGCTTGCAACCCTAGTTGCTGACGCCCCCGGTCCCTGAGCCTGTCGAAGGGCGTTGCCACGAATGCAGCTCCGTCACCCTGAATTTATTTCAGGGTCTGTAAAAGCCCAAATGCCATGTTCCACAGATCCCGAATCGAGTTCGGGATGACGGCAGTATGTTCCCGGAACGAGTTCGGGATGACATTACGCTTAGTGGGTATATGGAATAACCTACGCGGGATTGGAGGGGCTTTAGTTGCCGCAAGGCAATGGAGGGGGTAGGGCCCCCCGGAACCCCGGAAAGCCCGTGGCGCATAGGCATGGACGGTCGAATTAAGCCAAACAATAATATGGTAGAGCAATCAGGACTACCGTCCATAAAAGTATCATCCAAAAAAAGAAAATAAATATCTAAAGAAGCGGCGAGAATAGTTTGCAGAAAGAACCCCAGGCTCGTTTTAGGATAAAGCGCTTGTCAAAGTCTTCTTTTGTTACCGGGCGGCATAGCTCCATGTCTTCTTCAAAGATGCGCTCACATTCGGCGGTAAAATTCTTGTCGTAGAAAATTGCGTTTTCTTCAAAGAGCAGGCGGAAGCTCCTAACGTCTATGTTGGTTGTTCCTATGGAAGAAATTTTTCCGTCCACCGTCATCATCTTGGAGTGGATGAATCCCGGGTAAAGGAAAAACTCCACGCCCTCCGCGCACATCTCTCTTGCAAATTCGTAGCTTGCGGCCTTCATAAAGAATTTATCCCATTGGCTTGGAATCATTATGCGCACTTTTATGCCAGTGTATGCGGCAAGTTTTAATACCGTGTAAAATCCTTCGTCGGGGGTAAAGTAGGGCGTTTGGATAAAGATGTTTTTTCTTGCGCTCATTATCATGCGGATAAAAGTGTCTTCTATGTTTGCCTTGTGCTTTTCGTTGGGGCCTGCGGTTACTATTTGGGTTGGGATTGCTTTTCCACCGGCAAGGCTTTCCAAAAAGCTCTTCCTGAATTTTAGGCTGTGTTCCTTTTTTTCTTTTGCGGACACTTCTTGCTTTTGTATGCTATAGCTGACCAGGCCTTTGTTCCCATCGGGATTTCCTGCATCACCGCCAATTTCACCGCTTGCGTTTCCACCGCCAGTTCTTCCGCTAGCATCGGGATTTCCTGCATCACCGCCAATTTCGCCGCTTGCGTTTCCACCGCCAGTTCTTCCGCTAGCATCAGAATTTTCTGCATCACCGCCAATTTCACCGCTTGCGTTTCCACCGCCAGTTCTTCCGCT
>DFJV01000065.1 GCA_002373205.1 Treponema sp. UBA3662 | reverse complement strand
CTTGCTGCGGGGTGCGTTGATTCACAGTAATTTTTATCTGGATATAGAGTGTCTCTTAGGAGTTAAGTGCAAGCTTTTCGGTGGCTTTGGCATTTTCCCCTGCACTTTTATGCTTTTGAATACTGTTTTATTATTTGTATTAGTTGTAATTATATAGTTTTTCAGAAAACACTATGTTGCGGTTAATTGAACAAAGGGCTCTTTTTTTGTATAATCGGGCAAATGTGTGCAAAAAGGGAATCGAAGGGTAACAAAAATACGGTGCGCTCCAAGAAAAAACGCTCCTCTCCGCGCAGAAAAAAGCCAAAGGTGCTTCTTAACAGTAAGTATGTCTGCATCTTGTGCGCTTCCATTGTATTTTTCTGTGCAGTCTTACTCGGAACCACGTTTTTGCTTAACGGTGGCGGCGATTCTTCTGTTGGCTCAAATGGCGGGACAGTCCAAGAGGGCAACATAGCAAGTCTTTCTGCACCGGAAAAGGAAGTTGGCAAAGCGGCTGGAAAAAGCGGGTGTGGTACAAAGCCTTCGATTGCTTCTTCTGGCGCAAACGGTTCTGCAAAGAGTGGCAATGGGGCTGGAGCGGGGACTGCTTTGGGCTCTGCTGCGGGAAATGCAGGCTCTGGCGAGGGCAATGCGAATGTTGGCAATGCAAATGACGCAAATGTTGGCAGAGAAAATCTTGGCAAAGAAAATGGCAGTTATGCAGATGGCAGCGGAAAAAACGCTTCTGGCGGGCATGGTGCAGCTGTAAATACAGCCCAAGGGGTGGCTTCTGTTCAGAAACCACATGGACCGGACGGTGGAATTCAGGAGACAAGGCCAAAATTCAACATTCCGCCTGCAAAAAACGCCGCTAAGCTTGCCTTTGTTATTGACGACGGCGGCATGAGTGTTGCAAACGTTAAAAAATACACCGCTCTTCCTTTTCCAATAACAGTGGCGGTTCTTCCGGGGCTTCCACACACAGCTGAATGTGCGGCCCTTGTGCGCAGGGACGGAAAGGAGCTTATGCTTCACCAGCCAATGCAGGCTAAGAACCTGGGCATAAATCCAGGACCCGGAGCGATTACGCCGGACATGGACAGCTGGGCAATTCAGCAGGTTATAGAAAAGAACTTGGGCGAACTTGGGCCTGGGGTTAAGGGCTTTAACAACCACGAAGGTTCCCTGATTACTGAAGACAAGCTTAAGATGACTTTTATCATAGACCTTGCCATGCAGAAGGGCTTGTATTTTTTGGATTCACGCACTACGGGCCAAACCCAGGCAAGGCAGGCTGCCCTTGAACTGGACACACATATAATAGAAAGAAACGCTCCTTTTTTGGACAATGCAGTTAACCGTGAGGAAATGCTGGCAGAAATCTACAAGGGGCTGGAAGTTGCAAACAGGGCTGGATTTGCGGTAATCATAGGCCATGTGGACAAGTCTGCCGCTATTCTTCCAAGGCTTTTGGAGGACATGTATCCTGAGCTTGTTGCAAAGGGCTATGTTTTTACCACTCCGTCGCGCTTGTAGGCAGAGGGGTTTTATCTTAACTTGATTTGAGTTTTTACGGGGCATGATATGAAAGTATTGGGAATAGAAAGTTCTTGTGATGAAACAGCTTGCGCTATTGTTGAGGACGGAAAGACAATTCTTAGCAACGTTGTTGCAACCCAGATTCCCTTCCATCAGATTTACAAAGGCGTTGTGCCGGAAATTGCAAGTCGCAAGCATGCTGAATGGATTCTACCTGTGGTAAGGCAGGCGCTTGCAGAGGCAAATCTTAAGCTGGACGAGGTGGATGCTATTGCTGCTACAAACAGGCCGGGACTTATGGGTTCACTGCTTGTTGGGCTTACCTTTGGAAAGACGCTGGCTTGGGCGGCAAACAAACCCTTCCTTGCGGTTAACCACATGATGGGGCACATGTATGCGGCTCACCTTGCAAACGACATTTCCTATCCCTACATAGGGCTTCTTGTTAGCGGAGGCCACAGCATAATTGCCAAGGTAAATGGCTTTGATGATTTTGAAATCCTTGGAACCACCATAGACGACAGCGTTGGTGAGGCTTTTGACAAGGTTTCCAAATTCTACGACTTGGGCTATCCGGGTGGAGTTATAATAGACAAGCTTTCGCAAAAAGGCGATGCAAGGGCATTCAGCTTTCCGCTTCCCAAGCTGGACAAGGGCGACCATGAATTTGACGTTTCTTTTAGTGGCCTAAAGACTGCGGTTATTCACCAGGCCCAGATGTTCCTTAACGAAGGCTACGAGAACACTGTGGAAAACATTGCGGCTTCTTTCCAGGAGACGGCATGCAAGACTTTGGTTACAAGGCTCTTGCGGGCTGTAAAGGCAACAGGCCTTACAACAGTTGTTGCTGGTGGCGGTGTAGCGGCAAATTCAAGGCTAAGGGCAATGCTTGCAGAACATACTGAAATAAAGTGCATATTTCCTCCGCTAAAGCTTTGCGGAGACAATGGCGCTATGATTGCAGGGGTTGCATACCATCTGCTTAATCGTGGAGACAGAAGCCCTCTTTCTACTACAGCATGCGCACGGATTCCCCAGTTTAAGAGGGGGCTGGCCAATCTTGAGGCATTTGGACGGCGCTAGGAAAGGCTGATTAGGCAAGTGGCAAGATTTGCTGAATTTTGCAAACTGCCGCCAGGCTGCTTAGACTGCCATCTCGGAAACTTTTTCTTCTTCCTGCTTTATCGGTTCTTCTGAAAAGCCAAAGTCGTAGTAGATTCCCCTTTTTGCAAGGGCTGCAAATCCGTCCGCCTTTACGTCGTAAGATGCAAAGTTGTCCGCATAGTGGCAGAGAATCATCTTTTTCTTGGTTTCGCTGTCCAAAGTTTTTAGCTCTTCGATTCCTGCATGAACACCGCCAGTGTAGCCCTGAACGTCGTGGAAAATCCATTCAATGTTGTACTTTTTCTGCATGTATTCCAGAAGTTCCTTGTCAAAGCGCGTGTCCCCCGGAAAGAGGATGCGGTTGTCTATAAGGACTCCTGTGCTCCATGCGCTTTCCCTCCAGGAAGGAACGCTGTCCGGCATGTGCATTGTGCGGAAAATCTTTAGGTTTATAGAGCCAACGTTTGCTTCCCAAAGAGGGCGGGGCTCAGATTCCAAAAGTTTTGGTGTAATTTGTTCAAAGTAGTCGTCAAAGGTAAGGAAGCCACCCGGTGAACCTGCATTGTAGGGGGTAGGCCTGTTTTCTCCGTATGCCAAGCCACCCTTAAGGCTTTCTTCCCAGAGAAGCTTTTTGTATTCGTCTGTGATTACTATTTTTGCGCGGGTTTTGTCCACGTAGCGGTGCATAAGGGCAAGTTCTTCCATTCCGCCAATGTGGTCTGAGTGGCTGTGCGATGCAAAAACATTATGAATGTTAAGAACCGACAAATTGTATGAAGTAAGTGCGCCCGGGCATTGTGAGCCGCAGTCAATGAGAAGATGGTCTTTTCCTTTTATGACAATTACGTTGTTCTGGAAATTTTTCTTAACAAAGGCACTTCCCGTTCCAAGGAAGAACATTTCCAGAGATCCGTTGTTTGTAAGTCTAAGAGTTCCGTCTATTGTTGTAAGTTTTATCTCTCTCAGCATATTTAGATTATGATGCAAAAGGGCTGCAAATTCAACTCTACTTTGCATTTTTTTTAAGCCAATTTCTGAAAAATTTGTTATAATTGCACAAAAATAGCTCTTTTAATTATTTCAGTTAAAATTAATATTGCTTTGTTTGAATTTAAACTGAATTCCTTTGATTTCTGGGGCTTTTACGGCAGTGGCTTGTTTTGAAAACTGGTATTTTGTTGCGGTACAGACCCTGAGTCAAGCTCAGGGTGACGGTCACACGCGGGATTTTCTGTTAAGAAATACCAATTAGAGCAGGCGTTGTTCGCTCGCTTCGCGAGCTACCGAGTTACTTCGTAACTCGCGGATTTATTTGCTAATCAGAAACATTATTGGGGCGTTGTCCACTTACGCTACCGAGTTTCTGCGAAACTCGCGGAATTGTCTGTTAACACGCACCAATTATAGCAGGCGTTGCGGGCGGCGTT
>DFJV01000011.1 GCA_002373205.1 Treponema sp. UBA3662 | reverse complement strand
GTTGCTGCATTCCATAAACTTCTTACCATAACTTGCTCCGTTTACTCTATAAAATCAAAATTGAATCTATGCCGCCATCATTTATTAGCGGTTTACCGTTACTACCTTGCTCCAGAGGGTGTCCATCATGTCGTCCTGGGTCTGGACGGTCTTCTGGTTTGCCTCGTAGGCGCGGTTCACTTCTATCATCTGAACCATTTCGTTTACAACGTTCACGTTGCTGGTTTCTGTATAGCCCTGGAGGACACGAGGGCGGTTGTTGCCCTCTGCAATTGTATAGTTTCCGGCAATGTCGTTTGTGTTCCAGAGGGAAGAGCCCTGCTTCTTAAGGTAGCGCTCGTTGTCAAAGCGGACAATCTTCATGCGGTCAACAAGTGTGTTGTCCTGCTTTGTGTATACCATTCCGTCCTGGTTAACGATGAATTTGTCGTCCGGAACAGAAATTGGTCCGTTTTCGCCAAGAACCGGGTAGCCTTCTTTTGTAAGGAGAATGCCTTCCTTGCCGAGGTGGAAGTTGCCGTTGCGGGTAAAGCGCTCGCCGTCCGGTGTCTGAACAACAAAGAATCCCTTGCCGCCAAGGGCAAAGTCCGTGTGTGTGTCCGTTGACTTGAAAGAACCCTGGCTAAAGTCTGTGTAAAGCTCGTTTGTCTCTACACCAAGGCCTAACTTTCCTATAATAGGAGCGCTGTCTGCGGAGCCGAAAGGTGTCTCGTAAACTCCGTCTGCCTGTGACCTGCGCAAAAGAAGGTCGCTGAACGCCTTGCTAACAGGAATTTCCTTTTTAAAGCCGGTAGTGTCTACGTTGGCCAAGTTGTTAGAAATAGTGTCAAGCCTTGCCTGCTGGGCATTCATGCCGCTTGCACCGATATACCATCCTCTAATCATTTCGCACCTCTTTATAAGTATCGGCAAAGATTAAAAAGTATTTAGCAAAGTGTTTGCAGCAAAGCAAAGAATTTTCTTCCGCAAAGAGGCCCTTTTCCAGTTTTTTTAAGATAAGTTTTTACATAATTAAGTTTTTTACGGCTTGTTTTACTTTCAAAGATGTTCTATAATGAATGAAAATAATATTAAGGATTGGCCCAGTGGATTTTCCGTTAAAAAATACCGCAAGAAAGAACTTTCGCTTTATTTTTTCAATATTATTTTCAGTATTTATTCACAATTCCTTTTTGCCGGCCCAGGACACTCTGAACGAAGCTTCTAGTGAAGAAAAGAAAGCTCTTTTTACCGAAGAAGAAGTCAACTTTATAAAGCAGCATCCAATCCTTAACGTTTCATTTAGCCCCTCCAGGCCGCCTTTTGAGTATCAATCTGAAATAAACGGCTACCCCCAGATTCAGGGGATAAACGCTGCCTTGCTCAAGTGCGCGGCTGAAAAAACGGGCCTAAAGCTACAGTTTGTTCCTATAGAAAGCACGGATGAAGGCCTTTCGCTTCTGGAAAACTCAAGCATAGACATACTGTCAGGCTATACGGATTCAATAGAAGAAAAGAAAAAATTCATCTTTACGGGTTCCGTCTACAGCGTAAACTACTTCCTTGTTTCCAGAGAGCAGAAAATAGAGTCAAATCGGCCAACAGTGGCAGTTTCCGGCATTGCGGATGCGGGGGTGGACAAAATACGAAGGGAACTTCCGGTGGAGGAATACGGATTTGAATTTTACGGTGACGTACAGGAAGTCTTTAGGGCTTTGGAAAAGAAAAAGTGCGACTATGCCCTTGTGAACAGATTTGACTGTGACTCCTACTTTGGCGCGCCAAATTTCTACAAAAAGCAGCTTGAGTCACAATACGCCCACCGCTATGCCCTTAGGGATGACGCTGCCCTTCTTGCTTCCATACTGGACAAGGCATTTTCGCTTATAACGCCCGGGGAAAAGGGCCGCATAATATACGAAAACCTTACGTCTCAAAAATACTACAACCTTGCGCACGAAAACACCACGGTATTCCTAAGGATAACGTTCCTTTACATATTCTTCCTGCTCGTAATAGCGGGAATCATAACGGTAATCCTGATTACGCTTGTAATAAGGCGCAAGATTCACGTGATTGAATACGATGAACTTACGGGAATGCCCACGCCGACAAAATTCAAGCATGACGTTAGAAAGGTTTTAAAGCACGCTGAACCTAATGAATACATGCTTATTTCGCTTGACATAAACGACTTTAAGTTTGTGAACGACAGCTTTGGCTATTCGCAGGGAAACCTTATCCTTATTGAGCTTAGCAACCATTTTATGCAGAACAAGTACAAGGACGAAATTGTTTGCCGCTACAATGCCGACAACTTTATCTTCTTTGCAAAGCGCACGGAATTCATTTTTATAGAGGACCATGTCTTTAACCTTACGGATGTTAGCAAAAAGCTTGTGCCCTACCTGCCGGAAAAGTACGATCTTACCTTTAGCGCAAGCGTCTACTATATTGACGACCCGTTACAGGACATAACGCTCATGGTGGACAAGGCTAACATGGCCCGAAAATTTGCAAGGCAGAATTTTGCCACCCACCGCGTAATCGAATACACAAAAGAAATGAATGACAACATGGAGTGGAACAAGGAAATCACCCTGAACATGAACAATGCCTTCGCAAACAACCAGTTCAAGGTTTACTACCAGCCCAAGTATTCATTCGAGACGGAAAAGATAATAGGTGCGGAAGCCCTTATCCGCTGGAAGGATCCGGAAAAGGGACTTTTGCCGCCGGACAAGTTCGTTCCCCTTTTTGAGCGCAACGGCTTTATCCAGAAGATAGACATGTACGTGTTTGATTCTGTTTGCCGCTTCCTTGCAGACTGGAAGAAGGCCGGAGCGGACGGAAGCTGCCCCCACCCGCTTACAATATCCTTTAACCTTTCGCGGAACCACCTCTACAACCCCGACCTGATAAAAGAACTTTGCTCCATAAAGGACAAATACGACATAGGCCCCAACCACATAGAAGTGGAGCTTACAGAAAGCATAATGTTCGACAACCAGAAGCGTCTAATTAACGTTATGAACCAGATAAAGAACGCAGGCTATTCAATCTCCGTGGACGACTTTGGTTCTGGCTACTCGTCGCTAAACCTGCTAAAGGACATTCCGGCAGACGTTCTAAAGTTGGACAAGGAATTCCTTAGCAACGTGCCGGAAGACTCAAAGGAAACAACAATCATTTCCTCTGTAATAGAGATGTCCAAGAAGCTAAACATGAAGACCGTAGCAGAAGGCGTTGAAACGCAAAATCAGGCAAAGCTTCTTCGCGACATGGGCTGCGACATTGCCCAGGGCTACTACTACGCAAAGCCAATCACGGAAGAAGAATACAGAAGCCTTTTGGAGCGTGACTTTATCCAAACAAATGAAGGCGAAAAGAAAATAGGCTAAAAAAAACCTCTTGCAAACCCAATACCCATTAAGTTTTTTTTTGTTGCATTTATGGCAAAGCGGGCTTATAATATTATTTATAAGTTTTGGAGGAATAATAATTATGGCAAAGCAACAAATTCAGGAACCCAGGGTTCTTTCTATCATTTTGGGCGGAGGAAAAGGAACAAGACTCTACCCGCTTACTAAAGAGCGTTCAAAGCCAGCCGTTCCATTCGGCGGAAAATATAGAATCGTAGACATTCCGATTTCAAACTGTATCAACAGCGGATACAAAAAGATTTACCTGCTTACCCAGTTCAACTCGGCATCACTTCACCTTCACATCATCAATTCATACAACTTTGACCGTTTTAGCCACGGTTTTGTTGAGATTCTTGCGGCAGAACAGACACTTGAACATTCTGGCTGGTATGAGGGAACGGCAGACGCAGTACGCAAGAACCTTGCCCACTTCCGCGTTCAAAAGCCAACCCACTACATAATCCTTTCCGGTGACCAGCTTTACCGCATGGACCTTAAGGCCTTTATGAACGAACACATTGCTTCCGGTGCAGACATTACGATTGCAGCAAAGGCCGTAAACCGCGAAGACGCATCTGGCTTTGGCATCATGCGCGTTGACGATTCAAACAAAATCACAGCCTTTATGGAAAAACCCGCAAAGGACCTTAACATTGACAACTGGAAGATTCCTGAAAAGTCCCGTGGTGACCTGGATCCAAAACTTGAATACCTTGCTTCCATGGGTATCTACATCTTCAATGCAGATACAATGGAAGAAATGCTTGCAAACGAGCGCAATGACTTTGGCAAGGAAATCATCCCCGATGCAATCAAGAACAAGAAGGTAAACAGCTACATATTTGACGGCTACTGGGAAGACATTGGTACAATCCGCTCCTTCTACGAAGCAACCCTTGACCTTACAAACCCCTTCCCCCACTTTAACTTCTACGATGAAGACAGCCCGATTTACACCCACATGAGAAACCTTCCGCCAAGCAAAATCAACCATGCGGACATGACGGGAACTCTTGCGAGCGAAGGATGCGTAATCACAAACTCTAGGTTGCAGCGTTCCGTAATCGGTGTGCGCTCTATAATCAATGAAGGCTGCGACTTGGACGGCGTTATCATGATGGGTGCCGACTACTACGAAAATGCAGAGCAGATTGCAGACAATGCAAAGAATAAGATTCCAAACATTGGAATTGGCAAGAACTGCAAGATAACAAAAGCCATTATCGACAAAAACGCTCATATTGGAGACAACTGCTGCATAAACGTAAGCGGTAAAAAATATGAGGACGGAGACCACGGAACATTCTACAGCGCAGACGGCATTATTGTAATCAGGCGTGGAGCAGTGATTCCGGCTGGAACAGTAATTTAAAATTGGCTGTAAAGTTTTTTCTTGAACAGCCGATATTAAGTTAACGCTGCGGAACTAAGGTTGCCGCAGCATACAAGCGCGTATTTTCAAAAAAGGCACACGCAATCGTGTAACACAGCTTTTTTGAAGCCGCGCTTTTTTTTATTTTGTAAGGAATTCAGAAATCATATTGAAGGACTCAACAATCTGCCTTGTCTTGTCCGTGGCAACTTTGGTAAGCACTTCGTTTCCGGCATAGCGGTCCGGGTGGTAATACTTTAGCTTTTCCTTGTAGGCCTTTTTAGCATCGTCCAGGCTTGACTGGAAGTTTATGTCCAAAAGCCTGTAGGCCCTTTCCAGCTCTGGCGTTATTTTTTTGTAAAAATATGAATTGTTGGCAACTGGCTTTTTCTTTGGGCCAGACGAACCAGAACTGCGCCTGCGGTTTTGAGCACCACCTTCCTTTTGCTGATAGCCGCTTGACTGCGAGCCACTTTTTCCGGCAGAGGAATCTGACTTTGCTTCCTGAGATTTTTCCCCTGAACTTTCCTCCCCTTCTGCACCATACGCAGCATCTGCATTCTTCGTGTCTTCCGCGTCTTCTCTGCTTTCCGGCTGCTTTTTTTGCGGACGCTCCACGCGGACAAATTTTATTTCACCAGCTTCCAGTGTCTCACTCAAAAGTTCACCGAGCTTGTCATACATCGTCTGCATCAGTTCCTGATTCTCCTTCCAGCCCCCACTCTGCCAGGCGCCTCTGCAAAGTCTTTCGCCCTATGCCAAGCATGTCTGCTGTCTTACTCTTGTTGTTGCGGTTTAGCGCAAGATTTTCGCGGATGATAATCTTTTCGGCTTCGTCAAGCGTAATGCCCAGCGGAATAGAAATGCTGTCTGCCCCACTACCTGCATTAATGGAAGGCGGCAAATCTGCACTTGATATTTCATCCCCACCGCACATAACAACTGCACTCTCCATACAGTTACGAAGTTCGCGGATATTTCCCGGCCAGTTGTACTTGAACAAAAGTGACTTTGCCCGGTTATCCACCCCCTTTATGCTCTTGTTGTTCTCTGCATTGAATTCATTTAGGAAGTGGGACAGCAAAAGAGGTATGTCGTCCTTGCGTTCTCTAAGCGGAGGAACTTCTATGTGGATTACGTTCAGGCGGTAGTACAAGTCTTCACGGAAGCGGCCGGCCTTTACCTCTTCCTCCAGGTTTCGGTTTGTTGCGGCTATGATTCTAACATCAACTTCAATAGTCTGTTCTCCGCCAACACGCTCAAATTTTCTCTCCTGCAAAACACGCAGAATCTTTACCTGCACGTTCTGGTTTATCTCGCCAATTTCATCAAGAAAAATCGTTCCGCCGTGAGCACGCTCAAAGCAGCCCTTCTGCATTCTGTCTGCACCGGTATAGGCTCCCTTTTCGTGGCCAAAGAGTTCGCTTTCTATTACGTTCTCGCTTAGAGATGAAAGCTGAACCTCTACGAAAGACTTGTCCTTGCGCTGGGAAAGATTGTGGATTGCCTTTGCAACAAGTTCCTTTCCAACACCGCTCTCGCCTGTTATAAGAACGCTTGCCCTGCTGTCTGCAACCTTTCGAATCATCCCCTGAACCTTCTGCATTGCGGCAGACTTTCCAATCATTCCCTTTAGGCTTTCGTTTCCTTCCAGGGTTTGTTTAAGCTGCTGGTGCTGGAGGCTCATTTCGCGGCTTTCAAGGGCCCGCTTTACAATCATTCCAAGCTGGTCAAGGTTTAAGGGCTTTGTTAAAAAGTCATAGGCTCCGTGGCGCATGGCATCTACCGCACTGTCTATGCTTCCGTGGCCAGTCAATATGATTACGGGAATACCAGGAGTTTCCGCCGTTACCTTTGCAAGCACCTGCTCACCGCTTATTCCCGGCATGCGCAAGTCCGTAATTACAAGGTCTATGTCTCCCTTTTCTATAATTTTAAGGCCTTCTTCCCCGGTTGCGGCAGTCTTTACGTTATAGTCTTCAAGCTCAAAATTTGCGGCCAGACCTTCGCGGATGTTTTTTTCGTCATCAATAATAAGAAGAGTAAATTTCATTTTTCATCCTTCGCGCTTTTTTTGGAAGCAATAAGCTTTACCCCGCTCTGTGGAACAGGAAGAGTAATTGTAAATACCGTTCCATGCCCAAGCACAGACTTAACGTCTATATCTCCGCGGAATTCCTTTATGATTTTGTAGACTGTTGTAAGCCCCAGCCCCGTTCCGTTTGACTTTGTGGTGTAGTAAGGCTCAAAAATATGGGATGAAGTCTCGCTGTCCATACCGCTGCCGTTGTCTGCAAAGCTTAAAAAATAGCGTTCATCCTTTACGCAGGATTCTATTATAAGCTCTCCGTGGGCAAAACCGTCACCAGCCTCCTGCGAGGAAGAAAAACGCTGGGTGATTGCGGCAAGGGCATTCTGCACAATGTTTACGATAACTTCGCGGAAAAGCTTTTCGTCCATCAAAAGGCGGGTCTTCTTTTTGGAAAGACGAAGTTCAAGCGACACATTCTTGGCGTCAAATTCAGGCTTAAAGAAAGAAGTGAGTTTTTCTATTAACGAATCCGGAGAACAAAGAGTCATTGTAGCCTGAACCGGTCTTACGGCAAACAAAAAGTCAAGAACGATTTTGTTCAGGTTGTCAATTTCCTCATTCACAACGTCAAGATAGTCTTCCATGAACTTTTGCGCGGGCAGCATTCCGTTTCCATTGCGGGCTTTTTTTACGGCCTTCTGCAAAAGCTGAATATGTATGCTTATTGCCCCAAGCGGATTCTTTATCTCGTGGGCAACAGAAGCGGCAAGGTTTGTAAGGCTTGCAAGGCTTTCCATGCGGTGCAAAAGAATTTCCTGCTGGCGCTTTTGGGTAATGTCATCAACTGTAATTATATAGCCTACGATTTTTGTTTCCACAACATCGGTAGATTCATTCCAGTGCTTTTGAACAAAGGGCAAAATTGTTACGTTCAAAAATTTTATTCCGCCGTCAGACGCTATGGAAAATTCCTCGCTTACATTTGTCTTCTGCTCACTTGCACAGGACTTAAGGAAAAAAGAAAGAGGCTCATCGTCAACCAATTGCCAAACAGGAAGCTGTTCGTTGTATGCCTGGCGGGAAACAAAGGGAAAAAGACGCTCAGCAGCCTTGTTGTGCTGCATTATAATGTAGTTCTCGTCCACAATGACAAGACCAGTGGAAAGGCTTTCCACCAGAGAATTGAGCATGTCATTTTCTGAATTGAGATCTTCGAACAAGGCCGCAAGCTGGGCTTCCGACAACTTCGAAATCTTTTTAGAAACCTTCTTTACAAAATCTTTCATTCAAGTGCTTCCCTGAAAATTCCTCCGTGAACAAAATTAATCTGCAAAAGTTCGCGGGTTAGCTCTTCAAATGCAGAGAGTGCATTTTGATTGAACATGTTTATGTTGTTGTAAACCTTACGAATTTGAACAAGTATCTGAGACGAAGCTTCTGCACCGGCTGGTGTTGACAAAAGCTTTTTCTGGGAATCAATTATTCCTGCAAAAAATATATTGAGCAAAAGCCTTGGGTCAAAGTTTCCACAGCCCTTTATTATGGAAGCAATGTCTGGAACATGTCCCTGGGCAAGGGTCTCAAAATAAGATGAAGCATATTCCTTTACCGTATCAGGCTTTACAGGCAGGTATGTCTGCAAGAAACCGCTAACTGTCTCTACAGGTGAATTATACCCTCCACCGCTCTGCCTAAAGACACGGCTTATGACAGTCTTTTGCTGTTCTGCAGTGCGTTCAAAAAAATTGTAAGTGCGCACGCGGGAAAGTATTGTGGGAAGCATTGCCCCCCTCTTGGTCGTAGTAAGGATAAAGGTAACGGCTTCCGGCGGCTCCTCAAGAATTTTAAGCAGTGCATTTCTTGAACTGTCTTCCATACAGTCGGCATTTTCTATTATAAGAACTTTCTGGCCGCTTCCAGAGCTAAGGTGTGCCCATGCGGAAAAGCGCCTTATCTGGGAAACTGGAAGTGCATTGTACAAAAATGAATTCTCAAGCTTTTCACACTGCTCCCCAACAGAATCAAGGATTTTTGTAAGAGTAGCTTCGTCCGGCAAAGTGCGTCCTGGCTCCAAAAGTTCAAGGGAATCATTTATGGACTGCAAAAGGGGCGAAAACTTTGCAAGGCTTGAATCACCTTCCCATAGCACAGGGCTAAACCTAACGGTAAGTTTTCTTACGGCACGCAGGTAAAGATAGCGGGCAGCCTCCACATGACTTGTATTGTTTATGCTCTGATTCAAAAGCGTTGTCTTTGCAGCGGCAATTTCAAGCGTTCTGTCTCCGGGGCCACAGACAAGCACGTTCTGGCTTACCAAGGCCTTGTTCCTAAGGCAACTGGGGCAAGTGCAGTTCCACTCTCCGCGGGGGTTCTGGCGGCATGCAAGCACCCTGGCAAGCTCCAGGGCACAGGTTAGCTTTCCAGATGCGGCGGGGCCTGCAAACAATATTGAATTTGGCAGGCAATTCTTTCTTATGTCTTCCGAAAGCAATGATGAGGCACTTTGGTAAAGCAGGTTGTCAAACATTCAGGGATTTTCCCCCAACGAAAAGACATGCAGAGGCATTTTTTACAGAATTTGAAATTGCATTGACATTTGAATTTACCACGGGAGCGAATATCCTGTAGAAAATGCTGCCGGCAAAAATTCCGCTTACGTCAAACCAAGGCTGGGCTGTAAGGATAATCATAATCAAAAGGACTATTACAAGACCTTCTATTACGCCAAAGAAAAAGCCCAGGGTTCTGTCAAGGGAACCGAGTATCCTTCCTTCAAAAATATTGCCTAAAATCATCTGGAGGATTTTTATCATTATGAATACCACGATAAAAATAATCAGGAAAGAGGCAATGTAGTTGAGTATGGAAATTTTTATTGTATCCTTTAGCATGGAAGACAAGGGCCTCCAGCCAAGAACAGCAGCCCACAAGGCAAGTATTGGAGCAGCCTTATTAAACACACTGTTCACAAAACCTTTTACAAGGCATATTATTGCGCACAAAACTATTATAAGCAGAAACAACAAGTCGATGATTGGTAGATTCATTTTTTAAGTCCTTCAAGAATATGATTTGCAATGTTTTGAGACGGAACCTTTTCTCCGCACAGCTTTTTGCAGGCAGCAGAAAGTGAATCCCTCTTTTCCTTGGACAAAAGAGATTCCAAAGCTTCCTTAAGATGGTCGGAATCCGCATCCTTGCCAATAAGAGCCATTGCTGCACCATTTTGCTGAATAAAACGGGCATTGTCAACCTGGTCACCCCTTGTCCCTGAACCGCACAGGGGAACAAGAACCATTGGCTTTGAGCAAACGGCACATTCCCAGATTGAATTTGCCCCTGCACGCGAAAGCACCACGTCGCTTGCCTGTATTACAGACGGCATTTCGCTGTAGATAAAGTCGTAGGGCTTGTAGGAGTCGTTGCGGGATGCCATAAGAAGCGGATTGTCGTGGGCAAAGGCCTTTCCAGTCTGATGGACCACGATGAACCTTTCCTTTAGCCATGTAATGTTCTGCACCACAAGGTTGTTTATTTGCAGGGCACCAGAGCTACCTCCCAAAACAAGGAGAA
>DFJV01000088.1 GCA_002373205.1 Treponema sp. UBA3662 | reverse complement strand
AAGGATAACGTGCTTTTGCAAAAGCAAAAATTCCAACTGCTTTATTGTATACTTTGCCGAATAATGCTAGAATAAAAACATGGAAGCAAGATACCTACCAATCGGAATTCAGGATTTTGAGGACTTACGCAGGCGCGGTTGCATTTATGTTGATAAAACTTCTTTTGTCTATAAGCTGGTAACAGAAGGTAAACCGTATTTCTTAAGCCGTCCCCGCCGCTTTGGTAAAAGTCTTCTGCTTTCAACCCTGGAGGCATACTTTCTTGGTAAAAAGGAACTTTTTAGTGGGCTTGCAATAGAAAAGCTGGAAAAGGACTGGACGCAATATCCTGTTCTAAAGATTAGCTTTGGGGCTGATAATTATCCTGATTTGGTAAGCTTAAAATCTGCAATAAACCTTATGCTTTCCAGATACGAAAAGATTTTCAATATAGAAGTAAAAGACAGCCGTTCTGCCCCAAGGCTTAATAATATTATTATGGCGGCTTATGAACAAACTGGCAAGCAGGTTGTTATTCTTATAGATGAATACGACAAGCCAATTCTTGATGCGCTTTATTCAGAATATGAAGAAGAAAACCGCCAGGAATTGCGAAGCTTCTATAGTCCCCTAAAAGACTTGGACAAATACATCCGCTTTTTGTTCATTACAGGAATTACAAAAGTAAGCCATGTAAATATATTCAGCGGCCTTAACCAGCTTAATGACATAAGCTTGAGCAAAGATTTTTCCTCTTTGTGCGGAATTTCCGAATCAGAACTTGAAGAATATTTTGAGCCGGAAATTGGGGCGCTTGCAAAAGAGCAGGAGATGACTGTTGCAGAGGCAAAGGAAAAGCTTGCCTTAATGTACGATGGCTATCACTTTACCCATAATGTTGAAGGCGTTTACAATCCCTTCTGCCTGTTAAAGTGCTTTATGGAAAAAGATTTTGGCTCCTACTGGTTTGAAAGTGGTACACCTTCCTTCCTTGTAAAGACCCTGGAAAAGCAGCCGCTTGCTCTTTCTTCAATAATCAACGGACGAAAGGCAAAGGAAGATCAGTTCAAGAACTATGACCCAGAGTCAAACAACATGCTTCCTGTAATCTATCAGAGTGGCTACCTTACTATAAAAGACTTCAACAAAGAAAGGCGGGTGTATACGCTGGACTTTCCGAACAGGGAAATTGAAGAGGGCTTCCTTAATGTCCTTCTGAAGAAATTTGTAAAAGTGCCGGATGATGACATGGGGCTTGCTGTAGACAACATCTATGATGCACTGGAAAAGAATAATGTAGACAAAGTGCTTTCAATTATAAAAGCCGCAATTGCAGACCTGCCAACAGTAGTAAAGAAAGACATGTGCGAAAACTACTACGAGTCCGTAACCCACCTTATCTTTAGGCTTACAGGCTTTAACGTGGTAAGCGAACTTCAGTCTGTAGCAGGCCGCAGCGACGTAATTGTTACAACGAAAGATTCAGTTTTTATCTTTGAGCTTAAGATGGACAAGGGCCGCAAGTTTGAAGAAGTTGCAGAAGAAGCCCTTTCCCAGATTGACGCAAACGGATATGCAGAGCGTTTTGCCGTAAGCGGAAAGGCAATGTTCAAAGTGGGCGTCGTATTTTCCAGCGAAGGCAAAGGCATGGTCGGCTGGAAGTATTAATTGCTTTTGTCCCCTTTTCGTCCCCCAAAGAATTTTCTAGTTTTCAATTTGAACTTTTAGTGCTATAATAAAACCATGAGTACACACATAAACGCAAAAGAGGGTGCAATCGCAGAATCTGTATTGCTTCCCGGTGACCCGCTAAGGGCAAAATTCATAGCTGAAAATTTTTTGGAGAATCCTGTCTGCTACAATGAAGTGCGCGGAATGTACGGCTTTACCGGAACCTACAAGGGCAAGCGGGTAAGCGTGCAGGGAACGGGCATGGGGCAGCCTTCAATTTCCATTTACGCAACGGAGCTTTTTAAGTTTTACGGCGTGCAGAATGCAATCCGTGTTGGAACTTGCGGAAGCGTACAGGAAAACGTTGCCCTGAGGGACGTTCTTTTGGCTCAGGCGGCATGTACGGACAGCTCGCTTAACACCCAGCGCTTTAACGGAATGCATTATGCGCCCGCAGCCGACTTTTCGCTCTTAAAGCAGGCAGACATTCAGGCAGAAAAAATGGGTCTAAAGCATACCGTGGGCCTCTGTGTTTCAAGCGACAACTTTTATGACGACAAGGAAAACTGGAAGCTTTGGGCAAAGTACGGTGTTGTTGGCATAGAGATGGAGTCGGCGGAACTTTACACTCTGGCGGCAAAATTCAAAAGGAAGGCACTTGCAATACTTACGGTTAGCGACCACATCCTTTTGGGCGGCGAAACCACTGCGGAAGAGAGGCAGACTTCATTCACCAACATGATAAAACTCGCGCTCGAAACGGTGGCTTCCGTATAGATTTTTTTCTAAAATCTGGAGCGCAGGCCATGGTTAGACTGTGTCCGGTCACTACGTGCCCGGCCAGACTCCTTGCAATTTTTTCCCCTGCTAAAGCAAGTAGCGCCATGGACGGCGCGTCATTTTTTAGCAGTAACGTGCGGTAAGTTTCCGTAAGGAAACTTACTGGGAAAAAATTGCAAGGATGCAATTTTTCCCCGCTTTCCAGGGCTACGCTGTCGCTCCGGCCCGCCTTCGGCGGTCTTGCTTCGCAACCCTTCCAATCGGGGCTAGGCGGGTGGGCAAGTACAAAAAAAAGTAGGTACTCTTCTTTTAAAAGAAAATTTCCTTGAAAAACTTAAGATTGGCATTATAATAAAGGCTAAGAAAACATTGTAAACGCCAAAACCTGGAGGCTCAAAATGAAAGTTACCCCTCCCTTGTTTTTAAGAATATTAAAATTCTGTCTTACAGCAGGGCTTTTGCTTTTCATGCAATCCTGCTCCCACCAAGAAGATGACGGCAGTGTAAGCCTTAACATACCGTCCTCCGTCTGCCAAAGGCTTGCTTCCCGCGACATCGGAGACCCTACGGATACAATGACCATTTTTGTAACCGGTGACTACGAGGCAAAAAAGATCATTTCCTTTTCAGAGGATAATTTTCCCGCAGCTGGAATTAAAGTGGAATTTGGCGGCATAAGGGCTGGCTCAAAAGTGCGGGTTGTATGCTTACAAAATATAGGAGGCGATTATGCTCCTGTGAGTTGCACGATTGGCGTAAGCGATGAAGTTACAATTCTTGGCGGTCAGGAGAATGCGGCAAATGTTCAGCTTTTAAATTTAAGTGTTGATGTCACTGTTGTGCTCGCTACTTCTACCTATATCATGTCATTGAGCAGAAATTTGCCTGGTTGTACTTACAATTGGTATTTTAAAGATAGTGATTTTTACGGTGGTACAGAATTTTCTTTTACCACATCTTCAAGCGAATGTAACTTTTCGCCATATCTTCCTGCAAATAATAGTTTTGGCTCTGTTGATGGCACTCACTTGTGTACAATTTATTGCAACGGTACAAAAATTATTACCCTTAAGCCTGATATTGGCTAAAATCATAAAAAATGCTTCCGTGACTACGTAAAACGCTCTGTCCCAAAAGAAGGCACGGCCGGGATTGGAGGGGCGGCGAAGCCGTTGCCGTTGGGTGAGCCCAGTCGAACCCCGGCAATGGAGTGGGTAGGGACCCACGGAACCCCGGAAAGCCCTTAGCAAAAGAAACTGCCGCAAAAAGAAGAAAAAGACAAAATCGTTATTTATGTTGCCTTTAGTCTTTTCAAGTGTTAGAATAGATAAAATAACATTGAATAAAAGGGAGTAGGAGTAATGAAACCAACACTTGTAGTTCTTGCAGCAGGCATGGGAAGCCGTTACGGCGGAGTAAAGCAGATTGATGCTGTTGGACGCGACGGAGAATGCCTGCTTGACTATGCGGCATACGATGCAAAAAATGCCGGTTTTGGCAAGATTGTTTATATTATCAGAAAGGACATAGAAAAAGACTTTAGGGAGCGGCTTTTTGACCGTGTTGCACGCAATATGGACGCAGAATACGTCTTCCAGAATATGGATTCGCTTCTGACTGCGGAGGAGGCAGGCCGTGCTGCTCAGAGGACAAAGCCTTGGGGTACAATTCATGCGGTTTTGTGCGCGGAGGAGAAGGTAAATTCCCCCTTTGCCGTAATCAATAGCGATGACTATTATGGACGCGAGGCATTCAACGTGCTTGGAAAATACCTGGGCTCTCTTGACCCCCAGTCCCGCGAACACGCAATGGTTGGCTACGTTCTTGGCAACACCATGAGCGACAGCGGTACCGTAAGCAGGGGCGTTTGCTCTGTAAAGGACGGCTACCTTGAATCTATTACCGAACACACAAAAATTGGCCGCGTAAACGGTAAAATCATAAGCGAATTTGAAGGAAAAGAGGTGGAATTTACCGGTAAGGAATGGGTTAGCATGAACCTTTTTGCCTTTAGCCTTAAGGCTTTTGAGGAATTCCACAAGTACTGGGACAACTTTAAGAAAACTTCCCTTGACCAGCCCAAGACAGAGGCCCTTCTTCCTGTTGCGGCAAGCGACATTGTTAGGCACGGGGAGGGAAGCATAAAATTCTTTACTTCAAGCGAAAAATGGTTTGGAATGACCTATCCAGAAGACCGCGAGATTGTAAAGGCTGCCATTGCAGAGAAGATTGCGGACGGCTACTATCCGGCCACTCTTTGGCAGAACTAGGGGGGCAAAATGCTTGCACTAAAAGCCATAAAATCAGACAAGATATGGGGTTACGAGCTTTGGATTGCTTCCACCCATCCCAACGGAAAGCAGGATGACTTTGAAAAGTTCTGCGGGGGAAGCTATCCGCTTTTGGTAAAGGTGATTCAGGCTAACGACAAGCTTAGCGTCCAGATTCACCCCGATGATGCAACTGCAAGGCTTTACGAGGGGGAAAATGCATGCGGCAAGACCGAATGCTGGTACGTGCTTGATGCAGAAAAAGATGCCCGCCTTGTTTGCGGCCTGAACGGAGTCTACACCGCAAGTGAGCTTAGGAAGGCAATAAAGGCAAATTCCATACAGGACTGCCTAAACTACGTAAGCGTAAAGAAGGGCGACTTTATCTACATTCCCTCTGGAACCGTCCATGCCATAGGCGGAGGCTTACGGCTTTTGGAAGTGCAGCAGTCTTGCGACATAACCTACCGCTTCTACGACTGGGGGCGGGGGCGCGAGTGCCACGAGGAAAAGGCCATTGCCTGCATAAAGGACAGCCCTGTTAGAAGCGTTTCCGCATTCCCCGGTGTCTTTTCTTGCCCATATTTTACCCTAGAGCAGATTTTTGTGGAAGACAAGTACGAAGGTGTTGCTGACGAGGCCTCGTCTCCAAGGTGCGTGGAAGATTTTACCCTTCTTTTTATAATAGAAGGAAATGGAAAGCTGAACGGCCAGGATGTAAAGGCGGAAGAAATTTATGCTCTTGCACCCGGTGAAGAAATAAAGGCCCATGGCAACTTTTCCATGATGAAAATTGTTCCACAAAAAAGGCGCAAAAAACATTAGCTTATAAAAAAATGCAGGTTCTGAAAAATCTCTTCCAGAACCTGCCAAAACTGTTATTCAGTTTTAGTAAAACACGGTTTATTCAAGAACCTTGAATCCTTCTTTCTTGACAACATTCCAGCCCTCTGTGCGGAGCTTGTAAATCTGCCATCTCATCGTTCCAATCTTATAAATATCTTTGTGCCATCTTTTTGCGCTTACGAGCGGCGGATCAACATACAGCTGAAGGTCTACGTCAAGTGTTGAAACTATGTTCATTCCAGATTCCGCAACCATCATAAAGTCTCCTGTTGAAGGCTGCCATGAAAGTCCAATGTAGCCTGCAACCGGGGCTGCTACTGTAAACTTAACGCCTGCTGTAAAGTCTGCTTCAACAACATAGGCATCTCCTCCAACTCCTATTCCGCCACGTATCTGAACAACAGGAATAATCTGTGCCATTACGCCGCCACCAATTAAAGTCTTTGAATCATCTTTTTCCTTTGGGCCAAAGTAAGAAGCACTTTCCGCTATTTTTTCTCCGTTACCATAGCAGTCAAAGTAGAAGCTTGTAATTTTTGGAGCAACTCTTTTTCCAAAAACTGTGTACCAATTTCTGAATCCCCAGTCTGCACCAAACTTTACTTCGTAACCAAACACGCAAATGCCGCCTGCATAAAGGTTCTTGAACTCAATTACTGCATTCATTTTTGCAAGAATGTCAAACTTTCCGTCGAATGTTACTACGATAGGAAGTGTCTTTACCGGTTGGAAGTTTACATGGAAGTCTTTAGCATCTGCACTTGGGTAAATGCATCCGAGCGTATTTACCGTCTGTCCGTCGTTTGCAAAATTGAAGTACCACTTGTTGATTCCCCATTCCTTTTTGGTTGCATCTTCGTCGAGCATGAAAACCTTTTTGATTTCATCTTCAGACATGGACGAATTGGGGAACTTCTTTTTGTAGTCGTCAACAGAAGTAATTTCACCCTTTTTCTTGGAGAACAATGAAGTTCCCTTTATGTTGTATGAAAGCTTGTCCTGAATGTCTACAGAAGCAAGTACGCAAAGCTTCATTCTTGCGCTAATGTTGCTGAGTGCAATGCTTAAGTTGCCGTCAACACCAACCTTAAGGCTGATTTTTGTCTGGTTCATAAGGCTTGCAAGCTGTCCGTTTCCAATAATCGAGCCGATTAATGGTGCAACATCAAAACTTGTAAGTTTATTAAAACCTTCTTCAATAGCCTTCCTTTTTGCAAGATAGTTTTCATATTCCTCTGCATAAACAGCCTTTGAAGAAGAGGTAATGCTGCGTGCCCTGCTGGCATTGTTTTCGATTTCTTCTTCTGTAGGCAACTCTCCAAAGCTAACGTAAAGCCAGGGGAATACAACGCTCATTGAAGTTGAAGCAAGGCTAAAGTCCGGGCACAAATCAGGGTAAACCAAGGCAAGTGAGTGCCTGTTGAACAGAACCCTTTCTTCTTCACAGGAAATTGGCTTCATTGCAAGCTGCTGTTTGATTTCTTCCACTGCGTCTCCAGATTCAGCGGCAACAAGATTTTCTATAAAGTCCTTGCGGGCAATAAGGCTGTTCAAGTATCCAACTGCTTCGAATACAGACATTTCTGCATAGCTCTTTGTTACAATTGAAGCCGGCATTTTACCAAGCAATTCAGAAATTGAATAGCTTCCGTCAAATTCCTGGGGCTTGAACAAAAGGCTTTGAACATCTTCCGACTTACCGGAATTTATAGCCTTAAGTTCACCTTCGTTCAAAGACCTGGCAGAGCGGCCTGAGATATGAGAACCTACATAAATCTGGCAACTGTTTGTATCAGAGTCAATTACATAATCACCGTAAGATATGTTTGCAACAATGGCACGGCTTTTTGTCCTTATGTTATTCTTTGTTACAACCGAGCGTCCGTCTGAGTTGATTCCGATAAGCCCGGCAGGATAGGTGCGGTTTTCATACTGCTCCGGGATAATAGCAAAAAGTGATGAAGTGTCCTTTTCTTCGTTGTTGATGAAAGTGAGCCAGTTTGTGTTTTTTATGCCATTGCGGCCTTTTTCGTACTTTACGTCCGTTTCACCGTCACCGTTCAGGTCGCAGCTTTCTCCGTTTCTGAGTATAAAGTAGCCTGCAAAAGAAGATGAGTTTGAATCATTTGCAAAGGTGCTGTAGGAAAAGCTAATGCAGTCCGAATTAACGTCTGAAACTTCAATAAAACCGAGGGTGTAATCTGTGCTTGAGTTTTTATAGCTTACAAAGCCACCGCCAAGGTCATTCTTTTCAACCTTGCCAAGTCTTACTGCAACCACTGCATTTTTTGCAAGCTGTGTTGCAGAAGAATCGTTTGCATTGTAAACTGCCGAACCTCCCATGTAGGCAAGCTTTTCTACTGCCGCCCTGTTTTTGATTGAAGAGGTGTTGCCAATGCTGGTCTCCCTGCTAGAATAATCAGAGCATACTCCTGAACAGCCTGTAAAGAATGCTCCCAATCCTGCTGCAATTAAGCCCATTTTTAAGAAAATACCGTGTTTCATTGTCTTACTCCTTTGCTGCCCTTTTAGTGGCAACCTCTGTTTCTTTAGTATGGTCACAGTATAGAAAAGTGATGTTGCCAGATGTAGGACAAAAAAGGCAAAATGTTGTATATTTATTGTATGAAAGAAAAAAATATCACCGGATGGGGCTTGTTTTTCCTTACACTTGTGTTTTTTATTTCGGCGTTATTCTGCTGCCAGCATTTTCATTTCTTTAACTTGATTCCTGGGGGAACAATAAAGGAGAATATAGAAGCTGCTGCAAACATTTCTATGGAACTTACCGGCATGGCCGTATGCTCCTTCCTTTATGCCTCTCTAATTATCAGTGAAAAGAAAAACAGGTTCAGGAGTCTTTTTCAGCAGTTGCTTTTTTTTGAGGATTTAATTCTCTTTTGTGACTGCATTTCATGGATTATCTCCGGAAAACTTTCCTACAATTCCCTTTTAATAGTAAGTAATGCCGTTTTCTTAGTCTGCGCAGGGATAATTTTCCAGTTATTCTGGAATTCTGAAATTGAGATAATGAACATTAGGACTTCCATTCCCAAGCCGGTTCTTTACGGAATCAGAATTGCGGCAGTAACGTATTATTTTAGCGTATTTCTGAACATAAAATTCGGTTTTTATTACACTATTTCAAATGCCATGTATTTTCCTGGAAAATACAGATATCTTCAGTACATTTTTCCTGCAATCGTCTGCCTTCTGCTTCTTTATTATGCATGCACCGTTAAAATCCTTGTAAAAATCAAGCTTCCGTATATTCTGATGGCTATTGTCCCGCTGATTACAATAATTATTCAGAACGCTTCGTATTCACTTTCTCTGATGTATATGTCTGTTCTTGCAGTAATAATCATTCTTTACATTAACATCCATGTAAATCTTGGATTCAAAATTGAAGAATTCAAAAACAAAGTGATGATAAGCCAGATTCAGCCGCACTTTATGTACAACACCCTCACGACAATAAAGGCTTTGTGCCGTGAAGATCCTGGACTTGCGGCAAAAACAATAACAAATTTTGCAGATTACCTTCGGTGCAACATGGATTTTGCCAGCCTTGAAACAACTATTCCTTTTGAAAAGGAGATTAAGCATACAAAGACTTACGCAGAGATTGAAAAACTGCGTTTTGACAACATCACTTTTGAGTTTAACATAGAAGATTCGGACTTTGAAGTTCCGGCGCTTGTTGTTCAGCCTATGGTAGAAAATGCGGTGCGCCACGGAGTAAGAAACAGAAAGGACGGTCATATTCTTGTGCATACCTTTGCGGATGAAGCTTTCCACAACATAGTGGTTCAGGATAACGGCAAAGGCTTTGTCAAAGGCCAATTTAACGGAAGCCGTACGCATATAGGCCTTACAAATACCAGGGTAAGGATTGAAAGGATTGTTCACGGTACATTCAAAATAGACAGCATTCCCGAAAAAGGCGTTACAATTACGATGAGGATTCCAAAATGAAAGTAATTTGTGTTGATGATGAAAAGTATGTTCTTAGCGACCTTCTTGAAACAATAAGTGAAATTCCCGAAATTCAGGAAGCGACGGGGTTCAGGGAAGTTCAGGAGGCTCTTGAATTCTTAAAGACAAATTCGGTTCAGATTGCATTTCTTGACATAGATATGCCAGAAATGACGGGGCTTGAGCTTTGCAAGAAAATTCATGAAATTTCCCCTGTGACTGCGGTTGTATTTACGACCGGGTATCCCCAGTTTGCGCTTGAAGCATTCAAAAATCATGCAATCGGCTATTTGCTAAAACCGGTAAAAAAAGAAGCTGTCCTGGAAGAACTGGAGAATTATAAAAAGCTTCAAAAAACCGCATTTGCAGAAGACAGCCAGAAGCCTAAATTCTATGCAAAAACCTTTGGCAGTTTTGATTTTTTTGTAGACGGTGTTGCCGTAAAATTTACCCGCTCAAAAGCAAAGGAATTTTTGGCATTTCTGATTGACCGCCAGGGCTCTGCATGCAGCCGGAAGGATATTGCCGCGGTAGTCTTTGAAGACTCAAGCTACGACCGAAACACCCAGTCTTATATGACAAAGATTCTTGCAGACTTAAAGAAATCACTGGAAGCAGCCGGTGCCCCTGACATAGTAACCCATTCAGGAGACACTTATGCCGCAGATTTTACAAAGTTTGGATGTGACTTTATAGATTACCTAAACGGAAAACCGATGAATGAATCCGACCAGTTTCACGGAGAATACATGTCCCAGTACAGCTGGGCAGAAGAAAGCATCTATAAATTTGAATAAAACTTTTTGCTTCCCATTATGCCCCCACGGGGTTAGCTACTTGCAAATTCAAGGGAAAGTTTAAAAACAGAAGCATTTGGAGGCTCCCCTAAGAAAATTTGTCTTTTTTTGCCATTTGTATTATATTTATATGTATGAAAAGCGATAAGACAAATTCAGATAAATCCTCACTGCCGGCGGAGCAGGAACTCCCCAACAAGCTATTTATTGTTCCCATAGGCGGAAGGCCTATTTTTCCGGGCATTTTTACGCCCCTTATGATTAACAATCCCGATGACACAAAGGTTGTGGAGGAAGCCTACGAGGGTGACGGCTGCATAGGTATTGTCATGCTCAAGAACGACGTTGAAAAGCCAACCCTTGCCGATGTTCACGATGTTGGAACCGTTGCCCGCATTATAAAGAAGATTAACCTTCCAGACGGCGGAATAAATGTCTTTGTGAGCACAATTGCCCGCTTTAAGATACGCAAGACCCTTAGCATAAGCACTCCCATGGTTGCCGCAGTTGAATACCTTGATGACATTGGCGGTGACACCTTTGAGGTAAAGGCCCTTACCCGCGCCCTCATCAGCGAGATGAAGGAAGTAAGCGAAAACAACCCCATGTTCAGCGAGGAAATGCGCCTTAACATGGTGAACATTGACCACCCGGGTAAAATTGCGGACTTTATAGCCTCCATCCTTAACATAGACAAGGAGGAGCAGCAGAAAGTCCTTGAAACACTAAACGTCCGCGAAAGAATGGAGCAGGTCCTTGTCTACATTAAAAAGGAACAGGAAATCTTGCGCGTACAAAAGAAAATTCAGAACGAGCTTAACGAAAAGGTGGAAAAAAACCAGAGGGACTACTTCCTCCGCGAAGAGATGAAGTCCATTCAGGAAGAACTGGGCATTTCCACAGACCCCAAGACAAACGACTACCTAAAATTCAAGGGCAAGATAGATGCCTTCCATTTTACCGGCGAAGTAAAGGAAACCGTCTATTCCGAGCTTGAAAAATTCCAGCTTTTGGATCCCCACGACCCAGAGTACAACCAGAGCCGCAACTTCCTTGACCTTGTTTCTTCCCTGCCTTGGAACGACGAGCCAATGGAACTCTACAGCCTTGAAGAAGCAAAGAAGATTCTGGAAAAGGACCACTATGGCCTAGATGACGTAAAAAAGCGCATTATGGAATACCTTGCAGTCCGCCGCCTTAAGGGAGACGGTAAGGGTTCAGTCTTGATTCTTGTGGGACCACCGGGTGTAGGAAAGACCAGTGTTGGACGCTCAATAGCACGTGCCATGAACAAGCCTTTCTACCGCTTTAGCGTTGGCGGTGAGCATGACGAGGGTAACATAAAGGGACACCGCCGCACATACATTGGCGCAATGCCAGGCCAGATTATAGAAGGACTCAAGATTACAAAGACAAAGTCCCCTGTCTTTATGATAGACGAGATAGACAAGATGAATGCCTCTGCACAGGGAGACCCGTCAGCTGCCCTGCTAGAAGTTCTTGACCCAGAGCAGAATGTTGCCTTCCGCGACACCTACCTTGACCTGCCCTTTGACCTTAGCAACGTCTTCTTTATCCTTACCGCCAACACCCTGGACACAGTGCCCGGCCCCCTCCGCGACAGGGCAGAAGTCATAGAGCTTTCTGGCTACATTGACCAGGAAAAGATTC
>DFJV01000117.1 GCA_002373205.1 Treponema sp. UBA3662 | reverse complement strand
CAGTCCCAAGGAGCAAGGCCTATGTTTGCAAAAATTGTAAGGTGAACGCCAAAAGAAAATATGAACAATCCGATTATTATACGAATCCATTCAAGTATTATTGTTTTCCGCATATACCCTCTTCATGTAGGCTCCCCCGTTTTCCTTTAGCCACTTGTCGCAAGCCTTGTAGTTGGGAAAGACGCCTTCAACTTCCGCGTAGAATTCTTTTGAATGATTCATGTGGCGGCGGTGGCACAACTCGTGAACCACAACGCTGTCCAAAACATCACTTGGCATTATGACCAAAAGACAGTTGAAATTCAAGTTGCCGCTTTGGGCACAGCTCCCCCATCTGGAAGACTGTAGCCTTATGGAAATGCGGCCGTATGTTACGCCAAGCTTTTTTGCCCAGAATTCCACCCGCTCTGGAATTATTTTTTTTGCATCCTTCCTTATGCGCTTTACGTCTTGTTCAGAAAGAAGCCCCATGTCCCTGGCCCTTTGCTTATCGCACTCCTGCTTTTTAAGGTGCTTTTCTATCCAGCCCTTTTTTAAGAGAATAAATTCTTTAACGGTAGCTTCGCTTATTCCGTATGGTGCCTTTACCAGCAAGCTTCCGTCCGGCATTAGGCTTAAAGAAATTGTCCGCCGGCGGGATTTTTTTATTGTGTAGGTTAGGTTCATGTTGGTTAGGGGCATCATACTTCCATAAGCATTTCTACAGGACAGGAAAGTGCTTTTGAAAGCGCAATCACACTTTCTGCTTTTGCGGCATTTATGTTTTTTACCTGCTGCTCGTACTGCTGGATTGTGCGAACAGGTACACCGGAAATTTCTGCCAGCTGGCTTTGGGAAAGGGATGCCTTAAGGCGGTATTTCTTTAAGTTGCTTTCTCCTTTGCGTGAATTATAGAGCTTCTTCATTTTGTCGCAGAAGTGGGTTACGTCCATTTCGTGGTAAGGGGTGTACATTGCAAGAATTTCTGTTATGGGAATTAGGGAATCTATTTGCCTAAAGGTTAGGTTTGTCTGCCACTGAAAATACGCGAGAGACCAACCTGCCCAGTATTCAGGGCTTCTGTTGGCAGCGGGATGGTATTTGTCTGCAAGGCTTTCGTCCCCCAAGACTTCCAAAGCCAGTTCCACACCTGACTTTCCTGCAATCAAGGCTGCATCTCCAGAACCAAAGCGCAAGGAAACATTCGATGCAAGAAAGATTCCGTAAAAGGCGGCAAGGCTTAAGTTCAGGTCATAAACTGCAAAGTCAAGCATTGAGGCCAATGTTGTCTGGGCCTTTGAAAGGTAGCTTTTATCGTAGGCGTGAATCATCGGCCTTTACCTCCTCATCCAGAATCTGGATTATGTACAAGTCGCCACGCTGGCGTTTGTTTTTTTCCACGTCAAAATACTGGCGGCGGGCGTTTTTGTCGCGCAAGTCTTTTTTGGAAAACCATTCAGAATATTCAGCAACTTCGTATCCCTTGAACTTAAGGGCATCAAATGCCTTTTGGCTTTTTAAGACAAACTGGTTGCCAAGTTTTCCGAGCTTCATTGCGTTTGCAAGCTGGCGTACAGAAATTGTGCCATTGATAAAATCCTGTGCAAACGAGAAGTAGCTGTCATCTGCCCGGTAGCCGGTTATTAGGTCAAAGTCTTTATAGGGGACAGTAAAGTTTTTTAGGAGATACTCTTTTGCTTCCTGAGCAAGCGCAGAGCTTACGTCAAAAATCCTGTTTTCAAGGAGGACGGAAAGCCAGTGAAGGATGGTGTATTGGGGAGAGTTTAAATTTATGACTGTTAGGCCGGATGTTTCAATTTCATATATGTTTGCATAGCCGTTCGCATCTTTTGAAACACCCCACTCTTTTGCCATGCCAAGTTCTTCCGTGCAGTAAAAGCCAAGCCCATAGTCATTGCGGACCTTACCGAATCCCAAAAGAGGTTTTTCTATGATTTTGTCAGAGCCGTGATAGATTGTCTTTTTCACATGATTATTATACTCCCAAAGATGTATAATTGGCAAGTGGGGAAATATTATTCTTTTACATCCGGAATATAAACTCTCTTTAACGGAATAATCGTTCTGTATTTATCAGAAAGTTTATCATAATATTGCAAAAGTAAATCAACTAATTCACGACCATCAATTCCACGAATTTCCGTATGACCATTTAAGTATTTTTTTGCATTTTCTGAATAATCTGACAACGTAACAAATAAACCATAATCATTATTATTCATGGCACCTTTCAAGGCCTGTACATCCCTTTCAGGAACGTCTCTATCAAAGCTTTTTACCTGTACAACTATTCTTGGCGGAAGTTCATCTTTGTATATTATAATATCGATACCTCTGTCTCCACCTTTTGAAGACTGGGTAACTTTATATCCCATTGCGCCAAGAAGATCTGCAACCAAATCTTCAAGAGGATAGCCTTTTAGATTTGTACTTAATTGCTTTAATACATAGTCACGAGTTGTCTCAATTATAGAATCAGCCTGCAAAGAGATTTCTTCTGATTCATCTTCGGTATCATTTAATATGTTTGTACCACTTAAAGCAGAAATGAATTCATCTGAATAGTTCTTTACAGAAAAAAATGTCATTGCAGAGCCAATTTCATATAAAGCCCCCTGACTAAAGGATGTTCTTGCAAGACCTCTTTTTAGCCATTTTACTTTACGCCGTCTTGGATAAACATCGGTATTTGAATTGTATGTTGCATCTCCGATAATTTGTCCAATATTTATTTTCCTGTCAATCTTTGAGGGGAATACAACATAATCTCCAATTTTAGCTTCATTGATAAATCTAAAAATCTGTCCACAGTCCGTTGGCGCAGCACCAGGTTTCTTATTGGGATAAACCGAAGGATATTTCTGCTTTAACAGCTCACGGTCATTTTGAATAACAGAAATATCTCCCATATCATGCCAGCCAATCGCAATTACATTTTCATTGAAAAAGAGATTATCATCTTTTGTATGTATTCCCCAAACTTTGGTGTCTGTCATTTATTACTCCTTATTATTTTCTAATTTTTCACAAAGTGGTAAAAGTTTTTCGAATGCAGCGACTATGCGTTTTTGTTCTGCAAGTGGTGGAAGAGGAATAGCTTCTTCATTAATATTTTTTACAGCTAATCCTGGCTGCGCTGTAGCTGTCGCATATTGATTAAGGTCTAATACTTTAAGAAATAACCCTTTCCAATCCTCATTTATATTAGCATAGGTATCAACTACTACGGCATGTTCTGTTGCATAGAATTTTCCATTTGTAAAATTAACATTCCCACACAAAGCGCCTTGACGACCTATCAGTGGGTAATAACCTTCTCTATTGTAGTTTTTTACATATCCTCTTATTCCATTTCCGCCATAGCAGAGATAATCATTTCCATTACTTGTTTCTGATATTTCACTTGCTGAGATTGTTTTTCCAGCTTGCAAATTAAATATTTCACAAATTCTACACCAGCACCAATTATTCGGTATATCAAGAGGAATTAATTTACCTTGAACAGCTTCCTGTAAAAGTGCGTTTTTTAAATCTTTTGAGGTCATAGAATAATACCTGTAAGTTGCTGGATTTTCTCTTTATTCCAATCCTCATTCATCCAATAAAAATATTCTGTTTTGCGTTTTTTGAATATTCTGAACGGCAATGTGGAATTGTCATATATATGAAGTACATCGCATACTTTCACCAGTTCAGGAATGAGGGCAAGTGCCTTTTTATAACGAGAACGGATTTTATCTTCGGGAACAGAATGTCCGCCGTTTGCCGCACGGGATTCCACACGAGAAACATTAATATCAGGATTCCGGGTAAGAACATAAATACAGCGGATAAAATAACCTTTTTCTTTCGCTTTTTGTAAAAGTTTTAGATTTCGGTCTGTGGATAGGACAGTTTCAAAGGTAAAACTTTTGTTCTGTGCGACACAATCCTCTCGCATTTTTTCGGCAAGCTGGGCAGCCTCCAAATCGGAACAGTAGTTTGTGCGTTTTATTTCATCTGCATTTATATAAGGCTCAATTACTTTTGCAAGTTTTGTAACGGTTGTTTTTCCACTCCCATTTGGTCCTGCAAAAACAATAATCTCTGCTTTCTTAATTTGCTTGCACATATTTTTTGGTTCCATCTGAATAAAGCAGATAAGCAGAATTTGTTTCTGAGTCATAGCAGGAAATAGGAGTTCCCTTTGCTATTTTTATTTCATTTTCAATTCGCACGGCTTCAATAAAGCGTTTTGTCAGTTCATCGTCTGAAATACCACAAGTTGAATCCAATTCATTTTGCTCCATAACAAATCCTCCTGTATCTATTATAGCAGATTATTTTATAAATTTACAGTTCGCTTTTTTTTAACTTATAGCTTCTATTCTTATTTCCACCCATTGCTTCCAGATAGCCAAAGTCGGTAAGCTGGCGCAGGTAACGCTTGGCTGTTGTTGGCGTAAAATTAAAATGCTGTACAAGTTCCTCTGTCGTAATTTGTGTATTATCGCTCATAAAATGCAAAATATCGACCAGTTTCTCGGCTAAAGTTGGTTTTATTGACCATTTATCGACCATTTTCTGCGTAAAAAGTGATTTATCGACCATTTTCTCATTGTTGCCGCTAATTGATGAATTAAACCGTTCAATTTCTGTTTGCAAATGTTTTGCATGAAGATTCAGCATAAAAGTGGTAAAAATACTTTCATCATCTTTTTCTCTTGCATCTATAAGAGCCTGAATATATTCCGCTTTATCTTCTTTTAGAACTTTTGAAGGAATAAGATTAAATTCCCATTGCAAAAGATTCATCAAAAGGCGGCTCATTCTTCCATTGCCGTCTGCCCAAGGATGGATTGTTACCAGTTCGTAATGTGCCCAGAAGCTAAGCTTGTAAACAGAAAGAATGTCTTTTGGATTTAGATTTTTGCGACGTTCATTCAACTTCTGGCAAAATGATTCTAGCTTTGCTGGAACTTTCTGATACGTCATATAAGAAGCTCCACCAGTTCCGGCTGTTACATTTACTTTTCTAAGTTCGCCTTTTGCAGCTGAGAAATCTCCCATAATTGTATGATATTCACTTCCTGTACGAGCCATAACCTTTGCAGAAAGAGTTATAAGTGAATCAACTGTAACTTGGGGATGCTGCTTTATCCATTTTATTCCGTATTCATAAGCATTCTTCAAATCCAGGTTCATCATCTGCTCAACCATTGTTCGCTTGCTGGAAGTAATTCCTTCGTCAAACAAAAGCTGGGCTTCTACTTCTGTTACGGTTGAACCTTCAATTGCAGTGGAATGTGTAATGATTGAATACAGATAAAACTTTTCCCAGTCTATCTGGGTGTTTATACCAAGTGAGTAATATTCATCGAAGATTTTCTGCAAGGTTCGCTCTGGCATTACAACTCCACTTTCTGCGTCTGTTGATTAGACCATTATATTAAAGTATCCACGATTTTTCTATAAGTGAAGGGGGAATTATTTGTTTTCTACAATGTATATTTTTAAAGCAACCTACGCGGGATTGGAGGGGCCGGCCTGGGGCCGGTTGCCGCAAGGCAATGGAGCCGAAAAGGCGGAACCACGGAAAGCCCGTGACGAAAGGCATGGAGCGTTTTTTATAAGATGCGTTTGGTAGAGCCATTAGGACTACCGTCCATAAAAAAACTACCGTCCATGCCTTTATTGTTTATGGAAGGGAATTACATTTCGAGCATTTTTACGCCGCCGGCTTTTAGGACGGCCTCGGTTTTGGCAAGGTCGTCTGTTTTCATTACGATGTCGGCTGTGTTGTTGCCTACGGAAAGTCCGTAGATGTAGCTGATGTTGATTCCCTGGTCAAGGATAAGCTTTGTTACTTTTGCAAGTCCTCCGGTTTCGTTGGGGACGCAGACTCCGATTACGTCGTTGACGCTGGACGTGATTCCCTTTGACTTTAAGACTTCGTAGGATTTTTTTGCGTCGCTTACAAGAAGGCGGAGAACCCCAAAGTCGTTGGTATCTGCAAGGCTTGCCGAGACGATGTTGATTCCTTCGTTGCTAAGGATTTGCAGTACCTCGCCGAGTTTTCCGCTTTTGTTTTCCACAAAGATTGAAAGCTGCTTTATGAACATTGTGAACCTCCTTTTATTTGTAGAGCTTGCGCTTGTCGTTGACGTGCTTTGTTTTTCCGTCTGAATGGACAAGGGAATTGGGCTGTACAAGGCTGATTTTTGCGTTGAGTCCCAGTGCCTCGCGGAGCTTGTCGTGAATTGCACGGGAAAGGTTTTCCAGTGAAGATACTTCATCGGAGAAGAAGCGTTCGTCTACTTCTACCTGTACTTCCAGTGTGTCCGTATTGTCCACGCGGTCTACGTTTATCATGTAGTGCGGTGTTGTTCCGTCTATTGTAAGAAGGGCAGCCTCTACCTGTGACGGGAATACGTTTACGCCACGGATGATGAGCATGTCGTCCGTGCGTCCTGCAAAGCGCTGGATTCTTGCCATTGTGCGGCCACAAGAGCATTTTGAAGTCTCTATTGAGGTAAGGTCTTTTGTGCGGTAGCGGATAAGCGGCATTCCCTCTTTGGTAAGGGTTGTGATTACAAGTTCGCCAGTTTCTCCAGGTCCAACCTGTTTTAGCGTTTTTGGATCGATTATTTCCGGCAGGAAGTGGTCTTCCCAAATGTGGAGTCCGGCATGGGCATCGCAGTCAGCGGCAACTCCCGGTCCCATGATTTCTGTAAGGCCGTAGATGTCGTAAGCCTTTATGTTAAGCTGCTTTTCCATCTGGGCGCGCATTTCGTTTGTCCAGGGTTCTGCACCGCAGATTGCAGTCTTTAGCTGGATTTTGTCCATTAGGTTTGCGGCTTTTAGGTCTTCTGCAACGTGGAGCAGGTAGCTTGGGGTACAGGCTATTGCGGTTGCCTGGCAGTCAATCATCATGTCGATTAGCTTTTTGGTGTTTCCTGTTGACATTGGGATTACAAGGGCTCCAACGTATTCGGCACCGTAGTGGGCACCAAGTCCTCCGGTAAAGAGGCCGTAGCCGTAGCCAACCTGGATTGTGTCGTCCTTGGTGATTCCGGCCATTGTAAGGCAGCGGGCGGCACATTCAGACCAGGTTTCTATGTCGCGCCTTGTGTAGACGGCAATCTTTGGCTTACCGGTTGTTCCGCTTGAAGCATGCACGCGCACAAGTTCCGACCTTGGAACTGCGGAAAGTCCGAATGGATAGGCTTTGTTCAAGTCTTCGTAAGTTGTAAATGGAAGCTTTTCCACATCCTCAAGACCGCGGATGTCTCCCGGCTCAAGACCTGCATCCTGCATCTTCTTGCGGTAGTAAGGCACATTGTGATATACGTCGCTTACAATGCGCACCAGTCTCTTGCTTTGCAAATCGGCAAGTTCATCGCGGGACATGCATTCCCGCCTTTCGTTCCAGAACATTTATTTCTCCTATATATAAGGCAACCTAAAAAGCAAGTCGTCGTAAAGGCTGCATTTTACATAGGACAGTGTAGCACAAGAATTGAATATTGGCAATTTGCAAAAAAGTTTTTTTTATCTTCTTTTGGAGCGTACTGTTTTGTCTACTGTGCCCGGCATCCCCTACCGGTCAGTCTTGTCTGAATACCCGCTTTGCAGGGTTCCGGGGGCCCCTACCCCCTCCATTGCTCCACTTCGTTCCGCAACGGCTGCGCCGCCCTTCCAATCGGGGCTAGGCGTATTTTGCTTTCCCCGATTTTTACAAAAAGGCTATATCTTAAAGAGGTCTATTTCCGACCCAATCTGCCTTACGTTGTCCGCCACCTTTCCGGAGATTTCAGAAAGGGCTGAACCTGTCTCGTTTATTCTGTCTGCACCAGCATGCATTCCGTTCATACTGTCTTTTATTGCATCAGTGGAAAGCTTTAGCTGCTGGATTTCGGAAAGAATGTGCTTGTTGCCATCCGTCATTTCCTGGGAGGCAGAACGAACTTCCGTGGTGGAATTGTTCATTGACTTTAGAGCATCTATAATTTGCCGTGAACCAGACTGCTGTTCTTCCATTGCGCCCTTTATCTGCTCAATAATCTGGCTTGTTTCGGAAATGCTGCTGGAGATTGCGGCAAAGGCAGTGTTTATCTCGCCGGAGACTGTTACGACGTCCTTGATTGTTTCCTGAATCTTGCGCAGTTCAGAACCGATTGTCTTGGACTGGTTTGTTGAAGTTTCTGACAGTTTACGGATTTCGTCTGCAACTACGGCGAATCCCCTTCCTGCGTCCCCTGCATGGGCTGCTTCTATTGCGGCGTTCATGGCAAGGAGGTTTGTCTGCTTGGCTATGTTTGCAATGGCCTTGTTTGCATCCTGCAGCATCTTTGACTGTTCTTCTATGCGGATGATTTTTTTGTTGGCACTGTTCTGGGTGTTCAAGCCTTCTGCTGAATGCTCCTGCAAGTTGGCAAAGGATGAAATCATCTTTACCACAGAATTGTTTACGGAATTGATGTTGCCTATCATCTGCTCTACTGCGGCGGAAGCTTCCGTTACGCAAGAGGACTGGGATTCTATCATGCGCTCAAAGGACTCTATGTTTGCGCTTACCTGGTTTACGCTTCCCACTGTTTCCTGCACTGAATTGGACTGCTCTAGAATCTGGCCGTTTACGCTTTCTATGTTGGAGATGATTTGCGTTATGGCAGCGGCGGCATCCTGGGTTCTTGACTGCAGGGCCGTGTCTACGGAAATAAGGCTGGACTTTGATTCCTGAAGGTTTGAAACGATATCCTGAAGCTTTTCCACAAAGGCGTTAAAGCCGTTAACTACATCGCCAATTTCGTCATTTGTTGGGGCCGGTATTCTCTGGGTAAGATCCGCGTTTCCGCTTGCAATGGTGGTGATGGACTCTTTTACGGTGATGAGGGGCTTTATTAGAAGCTTTATAAGGAAGGATATGGCTATTACTGAAAGGATTACGGCAAGGCTTACGATTAGGTAGGTAGTATAGCGCATCTCTTTTAGCTCGCCAAAGTATATGTCGTAGGGGGCTTGTGCCAAAACAGCCCAGTTGGTTTCCGGGACCTTTTTATAGGATGCTATTAGGCGCTCCTTTGTTTTTGAATCTTTAAAGACCTTGATTCCTTCTTTGCCGCCAAACACATCCGACACTACACCTGCGGTGGCATCAGCGGCTCCTTCTGCACTGCCATCCGCTTTCTGGGCGCTTTTGCTTGCATCTGCAATTGTTGCCAGGCTGTTCCAGTTGATTACACAAGGGTGCATTCCTCCGCCCATGTCTATTTTTTCTATGGTTTCAAGTATGGAGTTTCCAACCACAACCATTACGATTGCTCCGATTGGCTTGTGGCTCTTGTTGTATACAGGGACTCCGTAATGCTGGAGGACGGAATTTGTTACCGTGCTGAATGCAGGATCAGAAACGAATTCTTTGCCGGAGAAAGATTCCTTGAAGTATGGCCTTGTGGCAAAGTTGATTTTTCTTCCGTCTCCAACTATGGCATTTCCTTCTGCGTCATAAAAAGCTACGTTCTCGCAGTTTTTGCCTATGCTGGAAGAAACAAGGCTTAGCTCCCTCTGCTTTTCTTCCAGGGATATGTCCTCGTCCTTGATGAAGGCAAGCTCTGCAAGTGCATGGAGAGTCTGGAAATGCTTTCCGTTGATTGAGGCAATCTGGTTCACAACGTCTTGCGAAACGGAATCGATTTGACTGTATGCGCTGCGGGTCATTCCACCGGATGCTGTTTTATAAGAAATAACGCCTATCATAAAGCTTACAACCAGAATGACGGTTATAAACATTACCAGCAGTTTTACCGGCAGCGCAACACGCAACTTGCTCACTTTTGACATATACACACCTTCCTTGCAGTAACTAAGCCATTATACCACAAGGAAAGGCTGTGTGTCTTGAATTCTTAATCCTTTTTAAGTTTTTTTTACTTTCAAAAGTCCTATGCCTTAAAAAAAGCGGCTATTCCCCGCGACCAAGGGCAAAGGCTTTTTTGTTGAGTTCCAGGAACTGGGGCTTTACGCATTCAGAGAGGGCTTCAAGCCATTCACTTTCGCTTATGTCTTTATAATAGGTAGAAAAGCGTCCCATTAGGGCTATGTTTGCAGATTTGGAGGAGCCAGCCTTGAGGGCAAGGTCAAGGGCATCCATTGCGTCTACGTTTGCACCTGCGATTCCAGCTATATTCCTTGGTCAAAAACGCTACATGAATCTTTGAATCAAATCCATAACCGTCTCTTTTGCATTCTGACGCTCTGCATCGCTTGACGGGAAAAGGATAGACGGACTTATATGCATTGCGTTACACAACTTTAGTATTGTTGTCAGAGTTGGGGCCCGTTTCCCATTTTCTATATAAGTAATCATGTTTTGGGAAACTCCAGACTCAAAGGAAAGATCCATCTGCGAAAGATTGGCCTTTTCTCTTTCCTGGCGAAGCCTCTTATAGACAAAAAACTCTTGTTCTTCAACCGTCATAACAACATTTTTTAATAAATATCGTATAAAAACAAATAAATTTAGTATTGATTTAAAGAAATATAGTATGTAAAATGTATACAGCATGAAACAAAATTATGCCATACTCTGTGGTTCAGCCCCGAAGGGTTTTATACAGAAAAAAATTAATGCCATGTATGACTACCTCACAAAAAAGACCGGTAACAATTACCGTCCGGAAAATATAGTCATGTTTCCCAACGGAATAAACGAACTATTTTTGGAAGGAGTGATAGACGAAGCCTTTAACAACGCAACAGGAGTTTTTCTTTACCTGTGTGTCCAGAAAAAATCAGACTTAAATGCAGAGCTTTCTGACAGTGCCATTCCAGGAATTGAGGTTGTAAAACTAGGAAAAGAAGAAATACGAAAAGACGTCATTTGCTACTACCAAGATGACTTTGCAAAAAAAATCGATATACAAATGCATGTGGAATATGCAGTTGACGGAGAGTTGATCAACGAAAAAGATTTGGGATTTGAGTATGTAACAAAGGAAGAAGGATAATGGTTAGCAATAAACTTAGTGCAAGCGTAGTTCTTTTTAATACTCCCCGTTCACAGATAGAAAGACTTTTAAAATCTATATTTAGCAACAAATGCGTTGGAACACTTTATATAATTGACAATTCTCCGAATGATAAGTGGCGCATTCTGGAAACCGAATACAAAGAAAGGTCCATAACAACAGGAACAAAACTTCGCTATATCCACAACGAAAACTTAGGGTACGGTGCAAGTCACAATCTCGCAATAAAAGAAGCTCTTGAAAAAAAAGACTTGTACCACATAGTCTTAAATCCAGATGTGTACTTTGAAGATAATGTCTTGAAAGAACTTTTTCAGTTCATGGAAAAAAATACCGACGTTGCATACATACTCCCACGTGTTGAATATCCTAACGGAGAATTACAGTATTTGTGCAAGCTTCTCCCCTCTCCTTCCGACTTGATTTTCCGCCGGTTTCTACCAAAAAGCTGTGGCAAAAAACGTGACGACCGTTACTGCCTAAAAAAGAGCGGATACAACAAAATCATGAATCCGCCCTGCTTAAGCGGTTGCTTTATGTTCATGCGGCTTACAACCTTACAAGAGCATAATATTTTCTTTGATGAAAAATATTTTATGTATTGCGAAGACTTTGACTTAATGCGCCGATTACACCGTGTTGCAAAAACACTGTATTACCCAAACGTAAAGATAATACATGACCATGCCAGGGAAAGTTACAAAAGTAAGAAAATGCTATGGGCACATATCAGAAGTGCAGTAAGATATTTCAACAAGTGGGGCTGGATTTTTGACCGGGAACGCCGAGCGATGAATAAGAGGATTCTGGGGGAGATTGGACTGTAATGCAGAAAAAGTCTCTTACACAGAATGCTGTTCTTAATATGATAAGGACTTTAATGAGTCTGATTTTTCCGCTCATTACCTTTCCTTATGCCTCTCGAATTTTGCAACCTGCAGGACTCGGAAAAGTCAATTTTGCAAATTCAATAGTCAGCTATTTCTCGATGGTTGCAGCTCTTGGAATAAGCACATATGCAGTTCGTGAAGCGGCAAAACTTCGCAATGATAAAATTGCCCTTTCAAAATTCGTGAAAGAAATTCTTTCAATAAATCTTATCTCAACCGCTATCGCTTATATTCTACTTGCTTTTGCGATTCTATTTGTTCCTAAGCTTTCTGAATACAGGAGCCTGTTGATCGTCAGCAGCGTAAATATTCTTTTTGTAACTTTGGGGATAGACTGGCTTTATATTGCATTAGAAGAATTTTCATACATAACAATCCGTTCCATAGTATTCCAGTTTATAAGTCTTTTCTTGCTTTTTATTTTTGTACGAACAAAAGATGATTATTTGAAATATGCTGCGATTGGTGTTGTTTCTTCTGTCGGATCGAATATCTGTAATTTTTTTCATGCACGAAGATATATTTTGTTCAAAGAAAAAAATTGCAGAAATTTTCGTCCTCACATAAAACCAATTTTTACTCTTTTTGCGATGAGTGTTGCAATCAGCATTTATACAGCTTTGGATACAACAATGCTTGGTTTTATTTCAGGTGATGAACAGGTTGGATTATATACAGTAGCGACTAGAATCAACAAGATTGTCATTTCTGTGATAACGGCTGCCTCAGCAGTACTTCTTCCTCGTCTTTCCTTTTATATTTCACAGCATAATGACGAGCAGTTTCTTATGCTCACTGAAAAGGCTTTGAATCTTATCATTTTGCTTGCTCTCCCGTGTGCTGTAGGATTGTGTCTTGTGTCCAAACCTGTAATTTTGCTTTTGAGTGGCTCTCGTTATGAACAAGCAATTCCTGTTATGCAGATTATGAATCCGGTAATTGTAGCAATTTCTTTGAGCGGTCTTATCGGAATCCAAATTTTTATGCCACTTGGAAAAGAAAAACTTACTCTTGCCTCGGTGATCCTGGGGGCCTGTGTTAATTTCATTCTTAATATGATTTTTATTCCCCGAAGAGGGGCTTTTGGAGCCGGCATTGCAACGCTTTGCGCAGAATCTTCAGTTACGATTTTCCAGCTTGCTTTTGCATGGAGATTATTTAAATTGAAGAAAATTATTCCTCATATTATTCAATGTATTTTTGCGTGTGTAGTGATGGCAATCTGCGTTTTCTGTTTGGCGAAAATTGAATTCAATCTTATTTTGCAGATTGTTTTGTCTGTTGTTTCTGGTGCATTTACGTATGGAGTCATGCTTCTTTTGCTGCGAGATCGCTTTTGCATCTCTCTAATCAAGGAGAAGTTTGGAAAATGAAATACGATTATTTGATAGTTGGTTCCGGCTTGTACGGCGCGATGTTTGCACATCTTGCAACTAAAAAAGGAAAAAAATGCCTTGTTATCGACAAGCGTTCTCAATTGGGTGGAAATGTATATTGCGAGGATGTAGAAGGAATCCATGTTCACAAATACGGAGCGCATATATTCCATACCTCAAACAAAGCTATATGGGATTTTGTTAATTCTTTCGCTCCGTTCAATCGATACACAAATTCTCCAGTGGCAAACTATAACGGAAAGCTTTACAATCTGCCATTCAATATGAACACATTCTATGCGATGTGGGGGACTACGACACCCGCCGAAGCAATTACGAAAATCGAGGAACAAAAACGTGATGCACTTGCGGCTTTACACGGGCGTGAGCCAGCTAATCTTGAAGAGCAGGCCTTGTCCTTGGTCGGACGAGACATTTACGAAAAATTGATTAAAGGCTACACCGAAAAGCAATGGGGAAGAAAATGCACGGAACTTCCGGCTTTCATTATAAAGCGCCTGCCTGTTCGTTTGACTTTTGACAATAACTATTTTAATGATGTGTATCAGGGAATCCCGATTGGTGGTTACAATAAACTGATTGATGGCTTGCTTGAAGGAATTGAGACTAAAATTGAAGCTGATTTTTTTGAGAATCGTAAATATTGGCAAAATATTGCAGAGAAAATTGTCTTTACAGGAAAAATAGATGAGTTTTATGACTACAAATTTGGGAAGCTTGAATACCGTACAGTGCGGTTTGAGACAGAAAAACTTGCAGAACAGAATCATCAGGGAAATGCAGTTATAAATTACACTGAGGCAGAAGTCCCATATACCAGAATTATTGAGCACAAGCATTTTGAGCCAGAGAATCCTGCATACCAGAAGAATGTTACGGTAATCAGCCGAGAGTATTCGACTGAGTGGAAGGATGGAATGGAGCCTTTTTACCCTGTGAATGATGATAAAAACGGAGCATTATTCCAGAAGTATAAGTCGCTTGCAAATGCTGAGAAGAATGTAATTTTTGGTGGTCGTCTTGCAGAATACAAGTATTACGACATGGATGATGTAATTGAGAAGGTAATGAAAGATGTTCAAAAAGAAAACTAGGATTTCAATTTTTACTGATTGTATACAAGTAGGAGGCGGTCCTATGGGCTATACCTACAACATGATTCAAGGAAGTAAAAGTCTCGGAAAAATAGATTTTAATATAAAGTTTATAGGTTATGATAATTCTTTATACCCAAAGTCTTCTGGAATCGTTGAAATTATAAGAAAAATACAACGACGCTTTTATCGATACTCAATTGCTATAAAAAGAAGAATTGAATTAAGGAAGTCTGATATCTGTGTGTTTCAAGGCTGGCAGGAAAAAAAATGGGCTGAAGCTGCAAAACGAAATGGGAAAATCTGTGTGTATATGCCTCACTCTCCATCGATTATGGCAGATGAACAGAAAATGAATTGGGAATTATCAAATAATTCTCCGTATGACATGTTTGTGTATAAAAGAAATTATGAAACAGAAGAAAATCTGTTTAAAATATCTGACTATATTGTTTTCCCATCAAAAAATGCATCGCAGGCATATTATGAAAAATGGAAATCAATAATAGATGAAAAGAAAGTTTTTTATATAAAATCAGGAACAATAAATCGCAAGACAGAAAACTCATACCCTATTAGAGAGCAATTCTGTGAAAAAATCATTTTTGCTTTTATAGGTCGTTATGTAACACACAAAGGCTTTGATGTCTTCTGTAATGCTGCAAAAAAATTTAAAGATGATGATAAACTTGTTTTTGTAAGCGCAGGTGCAGGTCCTATGGAAGGACTTGCAGAGGCTAATAATGTTCATAATCTTGGTTTTATTTCAGACATTGGCAGCCTTATAAAAAATATAGATGTTTTAGTAATTCCAAACAGAATTGCTTATTATGATTTGCTTCCAATTGAATGTGCAGCTTATGGCAAGCCAATGATTTTTAGTCATGTTGGTGGAAATATAGATCAACTTGCAGAATTTTCAGACTCATTAACTTTTACATCTGAAAATACAAATGATTTATGTGAAAAAATAAAACTGGCACTAATTGAATTGGAAAAGAATAAATCATGGGGAGAAAATAACCAGACGGTATATTATGAAGATTTTACTGAAAAAGAAATGATGAAAAGGTGGATTTCATTTTTTGAAAAAATAGTTTCTGATATTTTTGTTTGTAAGGAAGAACTATGTCTAAAATAAAGCTTCTATTTATTCCCTACACAATGACAAATGGAGGAGGAGCTGAGAAAGTTCTGGCTCTTCTTGTGAATAATCTCGATTCTGAAAAATATGATATTCGCGTACAAGAAGTTCATCAGTATTTCAATGAAATCAGCCTGGCACCTCATGTAAAATTTGAAAAGCCATTTATAAACAACAAGAAGAATTTTCTTTCAAAGGTTTCTCACAGGGTGACTTTATTTTTGCTGGCGCATTTTCCGATTGTATTGAAAAAAATTTACAAACTGGATTGTGATGTTGTTATTCCTTTTAATTATCAACTGCCGTCTTTTATGCTCCCCGCATTTAAACAAGAAAAGAAAATTGCCTGGTTTCATGGTGATATTTATGATTTGAATGAAACGGGGAAAGAGGTTCAAAAGAAAAAACAAAGAACCGTTTGGAGTGATACAGACGCAATAGTAACGATTTCAAATAAATCTCTTCATTCTCTTGAAGTGCTTTTTCCTGAGTTTATGAATAAGGCTTATATTGTTCACAATGGAATAGACATTGCGGATGTTCAGAGACTTGCAAAAGAAAAATGTGAATTTGATTTTGACGATTTACCTGTCCTTATCTGTGCTGGAAGGCTTGATAAAAATAAAAACTTTTCGCTTGCAATAAGAGCAATTTCTGAACTTCATAAACGTGGGATAAAATGTCGCCTTTTGATTTTGGGACAGGGTGAATTAGAAAGTGAGTTAAAAAAACTGGCAGAATTTTTAAAAATAAGTGATTTTGTTCACTTTTGCGGATATAAAAATAATCCCTATCCATATATTGCGGCTTCCAGAATATTTTGTCTTACATCTTATTCTGAAGGATTTCCCACGGTAGCAATCGAAACAATGTCTTTAGGAATCCCATTCGTAACAACTCCTGTTTCAGGTGCAAGCGAGGAACTGGCTGATGGTGGAAAATGTGGGCTTGTAAGTGATTGGAAGGCAGAAGAATATGCGGATAAATTGCAAAAACTTTTGACAGATTCTGAGCTTTATGAACAGATGAGTAAAAACTGTCTTGAGCATGTAAAGGACTATTCTGTTGAGCAATATGTTTCTGCTTTTGAAAAAGTACTTTCATATTTGGGGGTAGGAAAATGATTCAGCTTATAACTTCCACTGGTTTTGGTGATTCAGGTTCTTCTGCTATCACAGATATTCTGCGCGAATATGATTGCATCGACACAAAAAGTAGCGAATGGGAATGTACTTTTTTGCACGAAGCAGACGGTCTTGCAGATTTAGAAGATTCTATTCGTGAAGGACATAGACTCAAAATTGATTTGGCAGCAGCAAGATTCCTTGAACTTTCAAAAGTGCTTTCTAAACAGGCAGATTATAAGGCGTTGTTTAATGGTAAGTTTTATAAAATCTCAAAAGAATTTATCGATTCTCTTTTTGAAATGAAGTGGAATGGCGGCTGGCACAGAAGAGATTCCGAGAAAAATTCATATTCCTTCGTAGAAAAAATACGGATTGCCTGTGCAGAAGGATTTTATAATGCAAAAAGCTCTAAGTTTACATTGTATGAGAATTACGGCTGGCACCCAACTTATCGTTATTACAACGAAATGCGATACGAAACTGATATTGAGCATTTTTTTAAGTGTGCAAAGACTTATACTTCACGACTTGTAGAAGCAATGAATTGTCAGAAAAATCTGCTTTGCATAGACCAGCTTTTGCCTCCAACAAGCATCGAAAAATATCTTCGCTACTTTGAAATAGGGCCGAAAGTTTTTGTTGTAGACAAAGACCCTCGCGACCTTTACATAACGAACCAGCTTTTTAATGCAAGCCGTTATATTCCAAGCGCAGATGTTGATGTTTTCATAAAATGGTATCGCAAAACACGTTCTAAGAGCCGTGAAAACCGTAAAGACCAAAACATCTGTTTTTTGAAGCTGGACGAACTTTGTAACGATTATGAAAATCAGCTTGCAAAAATAGAAGCATTTTTAGGACTGCCGAAAGGTGCCCATACGAAGAAGCTTTCTTACTTTGAGCCTGAAAAATCACGCACAAATACACAGATTTATCGGCGTTATACGAATTATTCAGCTGAAATCTCAAAAATAGAGAAAGAACTGGAAGAGTTCTTATATACCGATTGTGTAATTTTCTGTGAGAAGCCTTTTGAACACGAAAATCCGCAGATTGAAATCGTAAAACAATGTGATGAAATCCAAAAAGGGAAAAAACTCAGAAGCATAGGTGACAGGTTTATATCTGCATTTTACGGCACAAAATTTTGTGTGCAGATGAAGCGTTTTTCTTTACGAAAGACGTTTAAGTCTAAATGTATTGGGCTTGTAAAACTAGGTATCGGATTTATTCTGCTTGTTCCAGAATTTTTTGTGAACATAGCAGTTTTATAAAGAGTAAAAATTTCTTTTTGATTTTTACTATGTTCTTTGACATTTCTATTTTTTAGGGACGGAAAACTGAAAAAAGATTGCATCTTTTACAAACATGGGATAATCTTTAATTATACTTTGGATTATCCTATATTTAGAGATCTTTATGGATTTTATAAACCGTCATGCAGAAAAAACTTTGAAGCGTTTTGCTTCATCTTTTCCATCAGTCCTTGTTACAGGAGCTCGACAGACGGGCAAAACGACGCTTTTGAAAAAAATTACTGAGAAAAAATCAGTTCCCAGCACAACTTTTGATGATATTTCTGAAGAAGAATTTGCAAAGACTGACCCTACTGCATTTCTTGAATTCCATCAAAGCCCCTATATGTTTGATGAAATCCAATATGTACCAGAGTTGTTTCGCTATCTGAAAGTCCAGATAGATAAAGACCGCCACAACGGAATGTATTTTCTTACAGGAAGCCAGCAGTTCAAGCTGATGGAAAAAGCAACAGAAAGTCTTTCTGGGCGAATCGGTATAGTTCAATTATATTCTTTGTCTGCAAGGGAAATACGAGGCGATGATTTTTCTGATTCATTTTTACCTGCAAAAGATTACATTCTTGCCAGAAATAAAGCGTTTTCAAATTACGAGTTTTCAGTTCAGAAAATATGGAATCGTATTTTTACAGGCAGTTACCCGGAAGTCGTGAAAAAAACAGATACTGCAAAGAATTTTTTCATCACAAACAGATTGAAAAATGTTCAGATTGCTCAGCCTGTCATAATTTGCGGCGCAAATAAAGTTTCTTCTGTAAAAAAAGGTGAAATTACAGCTTTTGTAATTCCAGTAGAATTTATATAGACTACTTTTTCTCATAGAAATAGAAATGTCAAACGAACGGTAAAAACAAAATGCCTTGAAAAAGGTAAGGAGTACCATTATGGCAGAAGCACAGGGTGCAGCCGGTAGTTTGACAGAAAATGATTCTCATCCGCGAAATTCGCAGCCGTTGGTCTCGGTGATTATACCTGTGTACAACGCGGAAAAATATGTGGAGCAGGCTGTCCGTTCCATATTGAATCAGACTTATCAGAATCTTGAAATATTGATTACCGACGACTGTTCTGCAGACGGTAGTTTTGCGATTTTGCAGAAACTGGCAGAAGAAGATGCCCGCATAAAACTTTTCCGAAATGAACATAATCAAAAAATTGTCTGCACGCTAAATGCTCTTGTGGAGCGGGCAACAGGAAAATATATTGCCCGAATGGATGCCGATGATATTTCGCTAGCTAAAAGGATTGAAAAGCAAGTTGCTTTTTTGGAAGCGAATCCTTGCATTGCGATTTGCGGGACGAATGCCTGGCATATTGATGAAGAAGGTAAAATTATTGGTTGCAGTTTTTTAGCAACAAGTCACGAAAGAATCCAAGTGTTTAAATTATGTGCAAATCCGTTTTATCATCCGTCAGTTATTGTCAGAAAAGAAATTTTAAGTCAGTTCAATTACGATGAAAAATTTCTCCATGCAGAAGATTACGCGTTATGGCTTAACATACTAGAATCGAATAAAGGTCACAATACAAAAGAGAGACTGATTTGTTACAGAATCCCAAAAAAATCTGACTCCCAAAAGTGCATGGCTCAAAGCGATTTACTAAAAACTCTTGCCCCTAGGCGGAACGACTTAAAAGTAATTTCCAAAATAAGACCTTTGAGCGCAAGAGGAAATATTATTTGCTCACTGATTCTAAGTCACAATATCAGAATACATAATATTTTGCGAATAAAATTCTTTCTTCCTCTTATTTTTTATTTGCTAAAAAATTTTTTTGCTACTTTATAAAAGGATGGTAAACGGTATATGGAATTAATCAGCGTGATAATGCCGACTTACAATGTCGAGCCGTATGTCGCAGAGGCAATCGAATCAATTTTAAATCAGTCGTATTCAAATATCGAATTTGTAATTGTTGACGACTGCTCCACAGACAAGACCTTTGAAATCTGCAAAAGATATGCAGAAAAAGATTCAAGGATAAAATTGTTTCGTAATGAAGTGAATTCAAAGATTGAGTTTTCTCTTAATCGTGCGCTTGAAAATGCGACAGGAAAATATATTGTCAGAATGGATGGCGATGATATTTCTGACAGATTCCGCCTTGAAAAAATGAAAAATTTTCTGGATATAAATCCTGATATAAAGCTCGTCGGAACAAGTGCAATTACTATAAACGCAGAAGGAAATGAAATTGGCAGAACAACTTTTTTAAGCGATTTCTCCTTGATGAAAAAAACATGTCTTCTGAAAACTCCTGTCGTTCATATTTGGATGACTTATAAGACAATGTATGATGAATTACATGGTTATCGCAAATTGTTTGCTTCTGAAGATTACGATTTTGTTCTTCGGCTTATAAGTAAAGGCTACAGATGTACGAATATGGCAGAATACTTCGGCTATAAAATCCGCGTGAACCGTGTCGGAAATTCTGCTTCGACCTACGGGGTAAAAAAATTGAAAAGCCGTTGGTATACAGCAAAGCTATATCGTGAGCGAGAAAAAACAGGGGAAGATTCATATTCTTTGCATAATTGTGAGCAGTTTATAAAAACTTCGAGAATTACGGAAAAGATTTACTCGTTTTCAAACAAATGCCTTTATAAAGCTATTGAATGTAAAGCCCGCAAACATCATTTCGCCTTGCTGTTTTATGTTCTATTATCGCTTGTTTCTCCGTATCAAGTTGCCTATTTATATGAAACCTTAAAATACAAAATCATTACAAAGAGAGTGAAGGTATGAAAATCGCCTACATTTTACCAAGCCTTGATGCAAAAGCTCCCATTTTTCTTGCTAAGCGGCTTTCTGATTTTTTCTTGCAGCTGAGAAATGAAATGTCTGTCTTTTATTTTGATGATATTGTGAAAACTCATTTTGATTGCCCTGCAAGACAAATAAAAATGAATGAACCTATTGATTTTGATTCATTCGACATAGTTCATTCTCATATGTTTCGACCAGATAAGTATGTTGCAAAATATGCAAAACAAATTCATCATGCAAAGACTGTCTCTACTGTACATTGCAACATTTATGATGATTTAAAATACTCCTACGGGGATTTCATATCGTTCATATTTTCAAAAGTATGGCTTCATTATCTGAAAAGAATAAATGTAACGGTACAAATAAACGATTACCTTATGAAATTGTATGAAAAATCATTACGTCGCAGTACTTTAATTTACAATGGCATTGAAATTTCAGAAGAACAAGATGATTATAGTGAAATCGCAAGACAAGTTTCAGTTTTTCACACAAAAAAACTTTCTGTACTCTGTTCTTATTCAGGTCTTGTAAAGAGGAAAGGGCTTATTCAAGTTCTAGAACTCTTAAGAAGTCGCAAAGACCTTGCATATATTTGTATTGGCAAAGGTGAGCAAAAAGAGGCTTTGATTGATTATGCAGAGAAAAACGGTATTTCAGACAGGGTATTTTTCTCTCCGTTCAAAAAAAATCCTTATCATGTTATGAAATATGCTGATGTGTTTGTAATTCCTTCGTATTCAGAAGGATTCAGCCTTGCTCTTTTAGAAGCAGGAACGGTAGGGGCTGCCGTGGTTTGTTCTGACATTCCTGCTTTTTCAATGCCTTTTTGTAATAACGAAGTAAGTTTTTTCTCTCTTGATAATATTGATTCATTTAGCCGCGCTGTTGATGATGCGCAATGCAACAAAGAACAAAAAATCAAGAGTTTACAAGCACATATAAAAAAAGATTTTTCAGAAGAAAAAATGTTTTCTGAATATGAAAAACTGTATCAAAAATTATTTTCAGGGAAAACTAATCTCTAATTTGCATCAAACCCGTCGTAAATTAGAGATATACTAGACATTTTTCTTTGTTCAGGGTAAAGTATACCTATATTTAACGTCCAGTTCGTCGTAAATTCGAGGTGAAATCGTGATAAGTCGGAATCGGTATCTTGAAAAACTCATTCGCTCCATGTGGGATGGCCAGATAAAAGTAGTTACAGGTATCCGGCGGTGCGGCAAATCTGTACTGCTTTTCGAGCTTTTTACGGAATACCTAAAAAAATCAGGGGTTTCAGACTTTCAGATTATTAAGATTGAATTAGACCAGCGTAAGTTTTACAAATACCGCAATCCCATCAATCTTTGTGAATATGTTGAATCTGTCGTTTCTAATGAAAAAGGAAAACAGTTTTATCTTTTGATTGACGAAGTGCAATTTACGCAGAAAGTTATTGATAAAGAAAATGGCGGAATTGAAATAACGATTTACGATATGCTTAATGAGTTGAATAGTTATAAAAATCTTGATGTGTATGTAACTGGAAGCAACTCAAAGGGGCTGTCAAGGGATATTGCAACGGAGTTTCGCGGTCGTTCCACACAGATTCATATCTACCCGCTTTCATTTTCTGAATTCTTTAGTGCTTTGGGCGGAGATGAAAGGTCTTCTTTTGAGCAATACATGCTTTATGGCGGCTTGCCAAGAGTCTCTTCTATTCAGAATGAAATTGATAAAAAAGAATATCTTTCTTCGTTGTATAAAGAGCTTTATACAAAAGATATTATTGAACGAAATAAAATTGAAAGAGCGGATATTCTTGATAATATTCTTGATATGCTAGCATCTCAAATCAGTTCTCTTACAAATCCTACAAATGTTGCAAACTCGATTGCAAGTATGACTAAAGAAAAAATCAACCCTGCATTAGTCTCAAATTATATTCAGCATATTGAAGATTCTTTTCTGATAAGCACTGCAAAAAGATATGATGTAAAAGGGAAGAGTTACTTTTCTTTCCCCAACAAATATTATTATGCTGATATGGGATTGCGCAATATACGCCTTAACTATCGCCAGATAGATACAGGTCACATCATGGAGAATATAATCTACAATGAGCTTGTTTTGCGGGGATATTCTGTTGATGTGGGCGTTGTTGTGGACAGGACAAAAGGACAGAATGTCCAGAAAGAAATTGACTTTGTTGTAAACAATGTGGATAAGCGGATTTACATTCAGTCTGCCATTCGTATGGATGAAGATGAAAAAATAAATGGAGAACTTGGGTCTCTGTTACTTGCAAAGGATTTTTTCAAAAAGATTATTATTCGAATGGATATTCCTCGTAGCTTTTATGATGACAAAGGAATTTTCCATTGTAATCTGCTTGATTTTTTGCTTGACCGCGTGGATTTGTTCTAACGATTGATAATTTTCCAAAGTCATCACTTTACAGATTTACTGTCTGGAGATCAGCCTACGTCTTGAGTAAAATAGCATCTATCTTGATAATATTGATTCATTTAGTCGCGCTGTTGATGATGCGCAAAGTACCAAAGAACAAAACTCAGGAGTTTACAAGAACATATAAAAAAAGATTTTTCAGAAGAAAAAATATTTTTTGAATATGAAAAACTGTACGAGAAACTTTTGTGCAAGCCTTGATAAAAAGTGACTAACCTTGAAGAGTCAAAGCAGTCACTTTCTGCAAAGAATCTTATTTCCCGCGGCCAAGGGCAAAGGCTTTTTTGTTGAGTTCCAGGAACTGGGGCTTTACACATTCAGAGAGGGCTTCAAGCCATTCACTTTCGCTTATGTCTTTATAATAGGTAGAAAAGCGTCCCATTAGGGCAATGTTTGCAGATTTGGAGGAGCCAGCCTTGAGGGCAAGGTCAAGGGCATCCATTGCGTCTACGTTTGCACCTGCGTCCTTCATTTTCTGGACGAGGCCATCCGGGTATTCTGCAGTACCTGTGATTACAGGCATGGGGTCTATTTGCTGTGTGTTTACGATTACGGTTCCGCCTTTTTTTAAGCAGTCAATGTAGCGGGCGGCTTCCAGTGTCTCGAAGGAGATTATGTAGTCTGCCTCGCCTTTGTCTATTACGGGTGAATAAACCTTGTCGCCAAAGCGTACGTATGTTACTACGCTGCCTCCGCGCTGGCTCATTCCGTGTACTTCGCTTACCTTTACGTCATATCCTTTTTTTAAGGCTACGCGGCCAAGCAATTTGCTTGCCAAAAGGGATCCCTGTCCGCCTACGCCTACAATCATTACATTCGTTGTCATGCCATTAGAGTATTGCAGACGGGGATTTTTGTCAATGATGCAAGGGGAAGACACGGAAATCAGTTTTTGGCTCCACTACCAGCAAAATCTGTCTGAAAATCCATGGTGCGCGGTAATAGGACTTTCACTCCCTTCGGTCGTTCCGCGCAAATGGATTTTCAGCCATATTTTGCTTCTCGTTGCGCCAAAAACTGATTTCCTGTTGCTTCCATGCTATTACAAATGGAGCCTAGCCGGGATTGGAGGGGTTGCGAAGCAAGCCCGCGAAGCGGGCCGGCCGAGAGGGCAAGCCCCGGAAAGCCCGTAACAAGGGACCTCCTGCAAGTATTGCAGGCAGTTTTACCAAGAAGTATGCTCCAGAGAAGAAAGCTAGAGGATGTAACGCTCCAGATTCTGGTCTTTTACAACGTCTTTTAGGCGCTCGTCAACCCATGCGCGGTCAACGGTTATGGTTTCGCCATTGTGCTGGTCTGCGTCAAAGCTAAGGTCTTCCAGGACGGTTTCCATAATCGTGTGCAGGCGGCGGGCACCAATGTTTTCTGCGCGGGAATTTACGTCTTCTGCAATAAAGGCCATGCGGTCAATTGCCTCTTCCGTAAACTTTAGGGTAACGCCTTCCGTTGCAAGAAGTGCCTCGTACTGCTTTACGAGTGCGTTCTTTGGCTCGGTAAGGATTCGCTTGAAGTCTTCTTTTCTAAGGGCCTCAAGTTCCACGCGGAGTGGGAAGCGGCCCTGGAGTTCAGGGATTAGGTCGCTGGGGGCTGCCACGCTAAAGGCACCTGCTCCAATGAAGAGTATGTGGGTTGTGTTTACCACGCCCCATTTTGTGTTTACGTCACTGCCTTCTACGATTGGGAGGATGTCGCGCTGTACTCCCTCGCGGCTAACGTCCTGCCTTGAACCTTCACCGCCCTTGGTTGCAATTTTGTCTATTTCGTCTATGAAGATGATACCGCTCTGCTCAACGCGCTTTTTTGCCTCGTCCGCAACCTTGTCGCTGTCCGTTATGCGGTCTAGTGTCTGCGCCATTAGGATGTTGCGTGCCTCGCGTACAGTTACGTTCTTTACGCGGCTTTTTCCGCCGGAGAACATTTCCTGCAGCCCCACAATTCCCTCTTCAAAGTCGGCAGGGTTTCCTCCGCTTAGCATTTCCATGCCGAACCTTGGCTGCTGGTGCACGGTTATGTCCACCATGCGGTCTTCCAGCTTTCCTTCACGGAGCATGGCACGGAATTTTTCGCGGGTTTCGCTCATGCCCTTGCTTTCTTCTGCCTTTGTTTCTTCTGCGGGTTCCTCGTCCTGTTCAAGGCTTTCTTCTGCAATAGCATCTTTTGGCATGTCTATGCGGATAAGGCTTCCCTGTACAGGGGCGTCGCTTCCAAAGATGTTGCCAGAAATATGGACGCTTGGCTTTTTTGCTTCTTTCTTTGCCTTTTTTGTGGAGCTTCCGGGCAAAAGCAAATCCAAGAGTGATTCTTCCACCATGGGGACTGCCTTTTCGCGGAGCTTTTCCTGGGTTTCGGCCTTTACCATGTTGTAGCCAACAGCCATCAGGTCGCGCACCATGCTTTCTACGTCGCGCCCAACATAGCCTACTTCCGTGTACTTTGTGGCTTCCACTTTAAGGAATGGTGCCCCGCAAAGCTTTGCAAGGCGGCGTGCTATCTCCGTCTTTCCAACGCCGGTTGGCCCCATCATGAGTATGTTCTTGGGGGCTACCTCTTCGCGGATTTCTTCCGGGAGCTTGATTCTGCGCTGGCGGTTCCTGAGTGCAACTGCTACAAAGCGCTTGGCCTTGTTCTGGCCTATGATGTAGCTGTCCAGGCGGCTTACAATCTGTGCCGGGGTGAGCCCGTCCGGGATTCCCTTTGCGGCTGGATTTTCGCCTGGTGCACCACTTGGTGCAACACCTTGTGTACTATTAGTCTGGGGGGTAATGCTTTCTTCCATATTGCTTTCCTGATTGTTTTCCTGTTTACTGTAGCTCTTCAACTACCACATTGTCGTTTGTATAGATGCAGATTTGCCCTGCTATTTTAAGCGATTTTTCCGCAATTTCCTTTGCACCCATGGCCGGGTTTTCCATGTAGGCAAGGGCTGCGGCATAGGCATAGTTTCCGCCAGAACCGATTGCTATGGCATCGTTTTCCGGTTCTATTACGTTTCCGTCCCCGGAGATGAGCAGAATCTTGTTCTTGTCTGCTACCAGAAGCATTGCCTCCAGCTTGCTCATGTAGCGTTCCGTGCGCCAAAGCTTGGCAAGTTCAACCGCTGAACGGGAAAGGTCTCCGTTGAACTCCTTTAGCTTGTCTTCAAATTTGTCAAAGAGCGTGAATGCGTCTGCAACAGAACCAGCAAAGCCTGTAAGCACCTTGTCTCCGTAGATTTTGCGCACCTTGCGTGCATTGCCCTTTACAACGGTGTTTCCGGCTGTTACCTGGCCGTCTCCTGCCATTGCAACCCTTCCGTTTCTCTTTACTGCAAGAACCGTCGTGCTCCTTATTTTATTTTCTTCTGACATAAGAACTCCTAGTATAATTTTAGTCCTGCTTTCCCGAATGTGGGAAGGCCTGTTTGTAAACTTCCTTTAGCCTCTCCGTAGTCACGTGGGTGTAGCGCTGGGTTGTGCTTATGCTTGAATGCCCCAACATCTCCTGCACTGCACGAATGTCTGCCCCCGCCGCAAGCATGGCTGTTGCAAAGGTATGGCGGAAGGCATGGGGAGAGACGTGCCTGTTGGTTCCTTCCACACCCGAATATCTGCTTACAATATACCAAATACCGTGTTCGCTCAAGGGGGTTCCCTTTTGGTTCAAGAACACTTCCTCTACCGGATTGCCACCGTTCTTTTCCCTCTCAGGAAAGCGGCTTTTCCTTTCTGCAAGGTATGCAAGCAAAGAAGACACGGCATCCTTTTCAAAATAGACGCGCCTGTCTTTTTTGCCCTTACCGGTAACAACCGCTGTCTTAAAATCCGGGGAAAAATCCCCAAACTTAAGATTTGCAAGCTCCCCCACACGGCAGCCGGATGAATAAAGCATCTCGAACAAGGCCCTGTCCCTACTTTGCCACAAAAGCGGCTCTTTTTCCGGCTCAATGCACAAAGCATCCACTTCCGTAGCCGTCATGAACCTTGGCAAGTGCTTGGGTGCCTTTAGCGTCTTTAGCTCAAGAGAGACATTACTTTTAATATAACCAAATTTCTTGCAATAGGCAAATAATCCGCGCACGGCTGCAATAAAACGGTTTATGGAGACAGTTCCGTATTTTCTGCGGCTAAGAGAGCCAACGCAGCCCCGCAAGTCTTCCAAAGTGAGGTCTTTTAGCGGCTTTTGTGGGGTAAGGATTTGCATAAGGTGCTTAAAGTCTTCTCCGTAGCCTTTTACGGTGTTTTCTGAAAGTCCGCGGACAGATTTTATGTACAAAAGGTATTCAGCGCAGCATTCTTCTATAGAAACAGGGGAATTGCTGGAAACAGTGAGCATTATCTTTGCCTCCTACCATGTTATTTTCGGAAAAAGAGGGGATAAAGCAAATACGGATTCTTCTATTTTTCTGGACGCAAATTCCAACTTCCCCATACGTCTTAAGGCTAAAACCGGGAAGCCATGCCTTTGCAGAACCGGCTTTCCAGGGTTCCGCGGGGCCCAACCCGCTCCATTGCTAGCGCAACCCGCCTGCGGCGGGCCCTTCCAATCCGGCGTAGGTTCATTTGCCCCCATGCCTTTCCAGGCCACCGCCAAATTTGCCATTCCGCTTAAGCAAAAGATAAAAGCCCAGGCATATTAAGGAAGACAAAAGCGAGCCTATCGCCGGAGCCCAGCCCATTGGGTAAAGCGTGCCGGGAAAGTATTTTGCCGCAAGATAAGCCCCCGGTATGCGGACAAGCAGAATAGAAACCGTATTGTGGACAAAAGACAAAAGCGAGTAACCGTAAGCGCAGAAAAATCCGCTGAATGCAAAGTGAAAGGCCGCAAAAAAGCAGTCAAAGACGTAGGAGCGCAAATACTGGGCCCCAAGCTGAACCACTTCTGCATCGTGCGTAAACAAAGATACAAAGGGAACCGATGCAAACTGGAAGGCAAGCGCAAACAAAGCCCCAAAGGCAGAGGCAATAGCCATGCCTGCATACAAAGTGTGCCTGGCCCTGGCGTGAAGAGAAGCCCCCATGTTTTGGGCGGCAAGAGCGGATATAGCGCTGAGCATGCTGGAAGGAACAAGGAAGAGGAAGCATATTATCTTTTCCACAATTCCAACCGCAGCGGCAACGCTAAGCCCCCTGGAATTTGCAATTATCGTTATTACAAGAAAGGAAACCTGAATAAAGCCGTCCTGGGCAGAAACCGGAAGCCCAATCTGCAAAAGGGCCTTCAGAACCTTTGCATCCATCCTAAAGTCGCCCCGCAGAATCCTTACGCAAGCACCACTTTTTCCGAGAGACCCACCGAAAGCGCCACCGCAAGTTTCACCGCAAGCACCACCGGTAGCTCCACCGCAAGCCCCACTGTGAGTTCCACCGCAAGCCCCACCGCAAGTTTCACCAGAAGCACCACGTTTTCCACGAGCAAAAAGCACAAATGCAGCAAGAAAAGCGCTAAAAGCCTGCGAAAGAACCGTAGCAAGGGCAGCCCCCCTTGAACCAAGAGCAAGCGGCCCCATAAAAAATACGTCCAAGATTATGTTTACAAGGCAAGATGCGGCAACAAAATAAAGCGGCCTCTTTGAATCCCCCGCACCACGGAAAACTGCCGAAACCGAATTGTAAAGCGAAATAAAGGGAATGCCCAAAAAGCAAATCCCAAGATAGGAAAGAGTTTCCCCAACCGCCTCTGGAGGAGTATGCATAAGAGAAACAACCTGGGGGCAAAAGACAAAAAGAATGGCTGTGGCAAAAACAGAAAAAATCAAAAATGCAAGAAGCGAATTTCCCGCGCACAAACCGGCGTCCCGTTCCTTGCCAGCACCAACCGCCCGCGCTGTAAGAACCGTCGTTCCCATGGCAAGCCCCGCAATAATCACCGTAATCATGTGCATAATCTGGCTGCCAATGGAAACCGCAGTTATAACGTCCGCCCCGTTGAACTGCCCCGCAATAAAAAGGTCTGCCATGCCGTAAAGGGTCTGCAAAAAATTTGCCATCAAAAACGGAAGCGAAAACGCAACCAGCCTAGCCGCAACGCTCCCCTCCGTCAACTTTCCTTCAAAATTTTCTTTCATACTTTGGCTATATTATAGAAAAGAAACAAAAAAGTAAACGGAACTTTTTAGGACGAACTCTTACTTGCTCTACCATTTTATTCTTTGGCTAACTCGACAGACAGGCCTTTCGTCACCGCCCTTCCGCCCTTCGCTCACGCTCATAGCCTTCGGCTACTAAAGGGGCTACACGGCGGCGTAGGCGTGTTTTATGACTTCACTTCCCACCAGCCGTTCTTGTCTGCACCGTGGCGCACAAGAAGACCTGCCTCCTGAAGCTTTTTCATATTGCTGACGATATTTTTTCGTGCAATCCCGACAGCTTGAGTTAGCTCATTCTGCGTTATGTGAGGATTTTCCTTTATAAGCTCAAGAATTTTCTGTTGATTTACAGTCACCTTTTGAGTAACGTTTACAGTCACCTTTACATGACTTTCAAGTATGTCCTCTATGGTAGACAAAATCAAACCCAAGAGGAATTCTATAAAAAACGTACTGTCCGCACTGGTGTCGCTTACGTTCAAGGCACTGTAGTATTCCGCCTGCTTCTCCTTAATCAAAGATTCCACGGGCAACCATGCAAAAATATTTCGCCAATCCTTTAAAATGGCAGACTGCCACAAGCGCCCTATGCGTCCGTTACCATCCTGAAAAGGATGAATAAATTCAAACTCATAATGAAAAACGCAGGACTTTACAAGAGGATGAGCATCAGATGTCTTGAGCCATTCAAACAAATCAGCCATCAGCAAAGGAACCCTTTCCGCAGGCGGAGCCACATGAACAACTTCTTTTCCGTCAAAAATACCTACACCGTCATTCCTGTATTTCCCCGCACGGCTCACCAGATCCTTCATCATAATCCCATGAGCCCTAAGCAAATCCTTTTCACTTGTTGAATCAAGGGTCAAAAGCAATTCGTAAGCCTGGACGGCGTTCTTCACTTCCTGAATCTCATTCGGCGCTCCAAGAACACGTTTTCCGTCTATAATAGCGGTAATCTGTTCAATAGACAACGAATTGTTTTCTATTGCAAGAGAGGAATGGATTGTCTTTATACGGTTCTTTTTCCTTAGATTAACATGCTGGCTCTCAGATGTAAGGAAATTCATTTCCCCGATTTTTTCGGAAATCTTAGAAATGAGGTCTATGCTCTTAGAGGTTATCGTAAAAGGCGGCGTATACATACCATAATTATATCAGAAAAAGCTTTTTTTGTTTAGCAAATCAGTCATTTCACAAGGAATTCAGCCCGTCCCCACATTGACAACTTCTTACGGAGTCCTTGCCCACAATCCTATAAATCTCCGGGTTAGTAAGCCGCCCATCCTTGGGCTCCCTATTTTTTTTCAAGTCAGGAGTAAAGCGTAGCCCTGGAAAGCGGGTTAAAGGTGGCACTGCGGAATGGCGTAGCCTTACGCACAGTAAAAAAACAAAAGCGGCTCCAAAAAAAATTATGACGTCACTTGCCTACGCCGCACCGCTTTCGTGTTGTTGAATTCAAAATGCAAATTCATTATAATTACTAGCTATTACAAATACCCAAGAAATTTACCCAGAGGTCAACATGAAAGCCATTGAACTTGAAAAGGCATACAATCCCAAAGACTTTGAAGAAAGAATTTACGGTGAATGGCTGGAAAAGGGCTGCTTTAAGCCTGCCAGCGACGAATCATCCCCCATGCACCAGTGCTACCTTAAGAACAAGGAAAAAGGAAAAGCCGGAAAATATACAGTCGTAATCCCACCGCCAAACGTAACAGGCGTTTTGCACATGGGTCACGGCCTTAACAACGTTTTGCAGGACATCGTAGTCCGCTACCACCGCATGAAGGGAGAGGACACCCTCTGGGTAACAGGAACCGACCACGCAGGCATTGCAACCCAGAACGTAGTTGAGCGTGCCCTTAAAAAAGAAGGAAAAAGCCGCAACGACCTTGGAAGGGAAAAATTCCTTGAGCGCACATGGCAGGTAAAGGAAGACCACCACAACACAATCGTAAAGCAGCAGAAAAAGCTTGGAAACTCCGTTGACTGGGACAGGGAACGCTTTACCATGGACGAAGGCTTAAGCAAGGCCGTACGCGAAGTATTCGTTTCCCTCTACGAAAGGGGCCTCATCTACCGCGGAAACTACCTTGTAAACTGGTGCCCAAGATGCGGAACAGCACTTGCCGACGACGAAGTTGACCACACAGACACAAACGGCGCAATGTACCACATCTGGTACGAATATGCAGACGGACCTGCCCCGGACGGCTCAACAAAAATCGAAATTGCAACAACCCGCCCCGAGACGCTTTTGGGCGATACGGCAGTAGCAGTAAACCCAACGGACGAACGCTACAAGGACATTGTGGGAAAGAAGCTTAAGCTTCCGCTAACAGACCGCACAATTCCACTCATTGCAGACGCATACGTAGACAAGGAATTCGGAACCGGTATGGTAAAAATCACCCCGGCCCACGACCCCAACGACTACCAGGTGGGAAAGCGCAACAACCTGGAAATAATCAACATACTGAACCCGGACGGAACCCTTAACGAAAACTGCCCGGAAAAGTACCGCGGAATGACCTGCCAGAAGGCACGCGCCCTTATAATCCAGGACCTCACAGACCTAGGCCTTTTCAAGGCAGAAGAAAAAATCACCCACTCGGTTGGCCACTGCTACCGCTGCGGAACAGTCGTTGAGCCTTACTTAAGCGACCAGTGGTTCGTAAAGATGAAGCCGCTCGCAGACAAGGCCCTCGAAGCATGGAAGAAGGGAGAAATCGTCTTCTACCCCCGCAAGTGGGAAAACACATACACACACTGGATGGAAAACATCCGCGACTGGTGCATAAGCCGCCAGCTCTGGTGGGGACACAGAATCCCCGTATGGTACTGCCAGAAGTGCGGAAAGGTAATCGTAAGCAGAACAGACCCTGAATGCTGCCCGGACTGCAAAGCCCCCGCATCAGAGCTAAAGCAGGATCCGGACGTACTGGACACCTGGTTCTCATCTTGGCTCTGGCCCTTCTCCACACTTGGATGGCCGGAAAAAACAGCAGACCTTGCCGAATTCTACCCGACAAACGCACTGGTAACAGCCTACGACATAATCTTCTTCTGGGTAAGCCGCATGGTAATGGCAGGCCTCGAATTCACAGGAAAGGCACCATTCCACGACATCTACATCCACGGCCTTGTCCGCGACAAGCAGGGACGCAAGATGAGCAAATCCCTGGGCAACGGCATTGACCCGCTAGAAATAATCGACATGTACGGAGCAGATGCCCTCAAGTTCACCATGAGCTACATGGCCGCACAGGGACAGGACATACTTGTAGACAAAGACTCCTTCAAGATGGGAAGCCGCTTCTGCAACAAGGTCTGGAACGCAAGCCGCTACATTCTGGGCAACTTGGAAGGCCGCACCCTCATCCCGGTAAAGGACACAGACCTCACCGAACTTGACAAATGGATCTACACCTGCCTTAACCGCGCCGTAAAGCTCAGCAGGGAAGCACTAGAAAGCTACCGCTACAACGACGCAACAAGCGCAGTATACGAATACTTCTGGAACGACTTCTGCGACTGGTACGTGGAAGCAACAAAGCTCTCCTTCAAAAACGGAGACGAGAGGGAAAAAGACCGCGCAGTTTCCGTACTTCTTAACGTAATGGAAGAAACCCTCCGCCTGCTCCACCCCTTCATTCCTTTCGTAACGGAAGAAATCTGGAGCAAACTGCCGCTTGACCAAATCACCGCAAACCGCAGCACAGCCGGACAGCAGAAAATCCTGCCAACATCCGACTACAAAGACATGCTGGTAGACGCACCATACCCGGAATTCAGCCAGGAGCGCGAAAACGAGACCATAACAGGCCGCTTCGAAGCCCTAAAGGAACTCATCCGCGCAATCCGTGCCCTCCGCGTAGAATGTGGACTTGACCCGGCACTAAAGCTCCACGTTGCAATCCAGATAGAAAATGGCAGCGCCGCAGAAGTAATCAAAGAAAAAACAGACATGATTGAACTCCTTGCGGGTGTCAAAAAGACTGAATTTGTTGCCGATAAACCAGAGAAGGCCATCGGAACCGTAGGAAAAGGCTTCGAGGCATTCCTTCTTGTGGACGAAAGCGTCAACAAGGAGCAGCTTATGGCACACTTCAACAAGGAAATCGAGACGGAAAAGGCCGCCGCCCAAAAGAGCGAGGCAAAGCTTGGCGGAAAATTCGCCCAGCACGCACCGGCAGAAGTTGTTCAGGCAGAAAAAGACAAGCTTGAAGAAACAAAGCGCCGCATAGAAAAGCTCGAATCCTACGTAAAAAGCCTGTAGGCTGGCTAGAATCAGGAGGAAATATGGGCAAGAAATATGATATGGCTGTAGAAAAGCCTTCGCAGATGGACCAGGATCATATGCTCAAGCTCAAGGGCATTTCCCTTGCCCCTTACATGCAGCTTGCAACTGCCCTTATAGGAAAGGCCCGTTTTTCCGGTGGCAACATGTTCCGCCACCAGATGGACACAATGGGCATCCTCATTGACTACGGCTACATAGACAAAATTCTGCTCAAGGCCGCATGCATCCACGACGTTGTGGAAGACATCCCCGGCTTTGACCAGAACCTAATCCTAAACGCAGACGAAGACGGCCCGGAAGTCCTAAAGCTGGTCCTCGAAGTAACAAAACAAGTGGGCCAGCTAAAACCGGACTACCTGCGCAACATAATAGAAAACGGCAGCCAAAACGCCAAAATCCTAAAGTGCGCAGACCGAATCAGCAACATGATAAGCCTGGGCTTTGTAACAAGCGACGCCTTCATCGAGCGCTACTGCGACGAAACCGAATTCTTCATCTTCCCCATCGCGCTTGAAGTTGACTACAACATGTATCAGGAACTCATCAGCCTGGTCTGTTCCCGCCGCACCTA
>DFJV01000107.1:5899-6250 GCA_002373205.1 Treponema sp. UBA3662 | reverse complement strand
GCTTATGCACATCAATGACAATTTGTAGGAGCCAATGGAAATCATCCCATTTTAGTGACAGCTTTATAAAAATAGTCTGAGGAAGCAAGTTCTTTGGCTGTAGAAAAGTTTCCAAGAAAAACACGTCTAGAATTTTTTAAAATTCGGCGTGTTTTTTGAAAAATCGTTAGATTTTTCAAATCCGTGTGGCAATAAAAACTTCTATTTGATACTTAAAAATTCTCACTGAGATTTTTTTGTTTCTCAACTCCTGCAAGGAAAGTCTCTTGACAGATAGTCTTTTATATTATAATTTATAGCTGATAAGTCCTTGCCAATCAAGGCGACAGGCAACTTGAGTGTCTGTTAGGC
>DFJV01000107.1:0-5863 GCA_002373205.1 Treponema sp. UBA3662 | reverse complement strand
TGTTAGGCGTTTTAAAGCAAAGTGTCGAACCTGGAAATGCGGTGCTTTGCATAGTCTTCGATGGTTCTCCAAGCAAGCCAGGAGCCAGGTGTAGGACTTAAGTCCGAAAGAAAATGGAATGATGGAAAGCCCTGCGATTGGCGCGGGGCTTTTTCCTTTGGGAGATAAAATGGGCAGTGTTCTAAAATCTGCACAGGCTTACAAAAAGTTACTGGATATAGAATACATGTTCATTTTAGGTCGAAAGAACAAAAAAATTATGCTGACTGTTTCTTTTGATGCCTTGAATTTTTTCCATTTAGCAGGATTTCAGTATCTTGAGGATATGCCTGATATTCTTCGTAGCAGGCGTGATCTTATTTTTTACAGGATTCTGAATGGGGACTTAACGCCCGGACAAATCTCTTCATCTGTGTTTTATTCTCATATAAAAGACCGTGTTGAATATCTTGAATTTTTAGAATCAATTTTTGATTCAAACAAGACCGTATTCAAATATAATCCTAAGGTGCAAGCATTTTCCGTAATTGAATCGGAATTTCTTATGAAAAATGAACTGAATTCCCGTAATGTGTTCACATTTCTTTCACAGGACAAATCAAGTGGAAAATATTTCTGTCGCTCCTTCTTTCCTCAGGCGGACAGGGATTATTCTCTTGGGCAGACGAACTGGACACTGCTCTACAAGAAAAAGATTCACAAATCGACAGGTGAAGAATTTGTGCTTTACGATAATATGAATAAAAATCATTAGCTTTACCGTAGTTTCTAAAACGCAATTTTTTTCTATAGCATTTATAAAGGACAGACCCATTACCTCCATACTTCCCGACAATTCGGTTCAGAAAAATGCATATTACATGGCAGAAGACAGGCTGGTCTCCGAAACCACTGACCCGCTGGGCAACGTCTCCGTCCAGGAGGCTGACGGCAGGGGGAACATAGTCCGCGTGGCACGGAAAGACAGTGCCGGAAGGCAGCTTACGGAAGTAACCTATGAATACAATGAAATGGGGGAAATGCTCAAGGCATTTGATGCCAAGGGGCATCCAATTTCCGTTGAGTACGACCTTTTGGGCAGGAGGACTGCACTTGAAAGCCTTGACTCCGGCAGGCAGGAATTTTTCTATGACGAGTGTTCAAACCTCGTGAGGGAGAACAACAGCGTGCTGCGGGAGAACAACAAGCAGATCCTGTACGAGTACGACGGACTCAACCGCCTCGCAAGGATTGACTACCCGGACACGGAGGACACGGTGTACACCTACGGAAAGCCGTCCGACAGGAACGTTGGTGCGGCGGGAAAGATCCTTTCCATAGAAGACGCATCAGGAAAGCTTTCGTACGTATACGGAAGCCTCGGCGAGGTTACAAAGGAAACAAGGACCCTTGCAACCCACCTGAACGGAAGCTGTACGACGGAAACGGCCGTAATGGAATACCGCGCCGACTACCTTGGCAGGATGCAGTGGATTGTATACCCGGATGGCGAGAAGGTGACCTACGGCTATGACTGCGGCGGGCAGGTTGTAACCGTAAAGGGCGAGCATTATGGACGGGATTTTCCGTATGTAAACGACATCCTCTACGACCAGTACGGGCAGCGGACAAAGATTGTGTACGGGAACGGAACCGAAACCGAATACTCCTACGACAGCGCAAGACGCTGGCTTGACACGATAAAAACATGCAACAAGTGGGGGAAGAGCCTGCAGAACATAACCTACAGCTTCGACGCCGTGGGCAACGTCCTTGGCTATGAAAACAACTGCCTTGACATGGTTACCGGAAACTACAGGACAAGCCAGACCTATTCATATGACAGCCTGTACCAGCTGGTAAGGGCAGACGGGGAGACTGTATATGACCCGCACCACTCAGGCGGAGCACCGGAATTCAAGTCCAAGTACAGCCAGATTTTTGAATTTGATGCGGACGGCCTTGGCAACATGACGGGCAAGGCAAGCACGGAAACCGTAACACCCCAGAAGTCCATAGGCGACAACCTCAACTACAGCTTTGGCTATGTCTATGACGAAAAGTATGCACACCGCCTTGTGAGCGCGGGTGAGCGGTACTACAAGTACGACTCAAACGGAAACATCGTAATGGAGCAGGACGGAAGCTTTGAGGCCAACGGCACGGAGGGCGCATACCACAGGATTAACCGGGAGACGGATGACGTCTACTCCACGGACTACGGCTGGGGGCTCTACAAGGAAAGTGACGGCAAGAAAACCACCACAAGGGCTTACAGCCGCACCTATGACTGGAACGAGCGCAACCAGCTGGTGGGCTCTGCGGACGCAAACTATACAACCACCTACGTCTACGGGCAGGACGGCCAGAGGAGCAACAAATACACGAAGAACTCGGAGACGCTGTACTTCAACAAAATGTGGACGCACCGCACGGACAGCGCCCTAAAGGTGTACGGCGGTCAGACGGCCAAGAACATATACCTTGGCGAGACCCGCATAGTGACAAAACTTAATGCCGGAAGCAACCCGACGGTTCAGGAGGAAAGCGACAAGCAGTACTTCTACCACAGTGACCACCTGGGAAGCGCAAGCCTTATATCGGACTGTGATGGCAACGAGTACCAGCGCATAGAGTACACCCCCTACGGCGAAATCTGGGTGGAAAAGACGGAAAACAACGGTCTTGCCTACCTTCCGTACAAATTTACGGGAAAAGAGATGGACGAAGAGACCGGTTTGTATTATTATGGAGCAAGGTACTTGGATCCAAAGTATTCGCGGTGGATTAGCGCGGATCCGGCACTTGGGGAGTACATGAGTGGAGCAGATATTGGTTGTGGCGGAATTTATAACCATGTCAACTTCAATCTCTATCATTACGCGGGGAACAATCCTATTCGCTATATAGACCCGGATGGAAGAAATACGCTTGATGATTATGCATACCAACTGAGGACGAGAGGTGAAACTGAAGCTGCTACAAGAATTGAACGGCAAGCGGCTGAAGCAAGTACAAGCAGCTCTTTTTTATTAAAGCAAGAATTTGCCAAGTTCATGAATTCTTTTGACAAAACAAAATCTTTCCTTGATAATACTTCTAATTTTGTAGTTCTTAGTGGGGAATGCTTAAAAAAAACTGGAGACGTTTCTTGTAAAATAAAGGGGTATACGAAAGGAACTCAAAGTCAATTACCGCTTCCTGCGTATAATGATCCTTCAAAAGTAGAGGCTGGAAAAAGTCTTTGTAAAACTGGAAGTAAATTAGGCAACGTGATTATAGTTGCTTCTATAGCTTACGATATCACTGACGGCATTAAAGTTGGCTATGAAACTGATGATTTTTGGCATGGTTTTTATAGAGGTGCTACAAATGTTGCAACTACATGTTTTACAATTGGTGGAGGTATCGCTGGCGGTGCTTTAGGTTCTTTTGTTACACCAGGTGTAGGAACTACCGTTGGAGGAATTGCCGGAGGTATGGCAACGGAAGTTTTTTTTGGATGGGTTTTCGGAAAAATTGAAGAAAATGTTTTCAAACAGGAGGATTATATTGAATTGTATTAAATTTATTAAGCTCAGAATTTTATATTTTGTCATTGGAATGCTAACTGCCTTCCTTCTTTTTGTATTGATTTTTTTTAAAATGATAGAAACACGAGAAGATATACTTGGTTTAGTTACAGGAGTATTTATCGGACTATTCTTTTTTCTGATTTCCTTTACTTATGTGGTAAAATACGATTCCGAAAAAATATGCATGTCTATGTGCTTTCTAAAAAAAACTCTAAATTTTACTGACATCATAATGGTAAATCATCTTAGATTGAATAATTACAAGATTAAGACAAAAGATAACGAAATATTTTTGCTTGGTTTGGGAGAAAGAACAAAGTTGAATTTAATGATGGATACTATGAAAAAAAAGAATCCGAACATTCAGTTTGTGTAACTAAATGAACTACTTCGGGTCAGACCCGAGGTAGTTCATTTGTATGTTAAAAAATTGAAGGAATCCAATCTTCCTGTAAAAGAAAATAAAAATTGCCTTTTAACAGCAATTTTAAATAGACAAAAAGATTGTATTCCTTGGTTAATAGACGAAGGGCTTTCTCCTTATGAAGTTATAGACTATAACTGTCTTAATATGAATACATTTGACTGTATAGACTGGAAACAAAAACTTATAAGAATGGGCAGTATATAATTATCGATATAATCCATATCGATATTATTCCAATTGGTAATTATAATTTTGGGGAAGACCATGAGAATACGATATAAACTTGGCGGGGCAATAATTGCCGTACTTCCGGCTTTTTTCTTAAATGCAATATGTTCATATATCTGGCCAACTTACAGATCTTTTTTTGATATAGCATATTTTATAATTTTGTTGATGGGGATTTGCTTTTCAAGAAAAATATATTTCTATGTTTTCTACAATTCAAATTCAACCTGTGCACTTTATGCAGGAAATCAAGCACTTAGATTTGGGTATTCTCCAAAGGCACAGGACGGCACAGTTTGGAATCCCAATGACTACAAAGTTTCCCAGATATATGATATGTACCCGGATGGAAGGGAGGTTTTTGACAGGCGATGGTGGAAAAGAAATGGGGATGAGCTAATAGGATTGCTATTTGATGGGATTGAAATATATGTTGGATTTCAAGGTCTTGGTGCAACGGGTGGTATAAGCAAATGGATGACTAGGCAGGGAGTTTCAAATGCTTCTTGGAAGGTGCTAAAAATTTTATGGACTTCTGTTGTAGATCAACTAGAAGGTTCTGATAAAGCTGATTATGTGGATAGCCTTTTTGCAATGTCAGCAATAGGTGGTGTCATATATTGCATAGGTTGGCTTGCTACTAAATATAGTGGTTCAAATTATAAAACCGATGCGTTCAAAAAAATGTGCGGACAACTCGGTGATTGTCTGGACTTGGCACTTGCATGGGGTCTATCATGGTCTATGAGTGGTAACATAAAAGCCGAAATAGCCAAACTTCCTCCTGAAGCTCGTAGTTTTTTACAAAGAGTATACACAGCAAATGAATCATTCTTAGTAACAAGACTTGGGGAAGAATTATATGAAAAGATAACCAGTGGATTATTAATTAAAGAGACAGCAGAGTCGGTCAATTTTTATTATCAATAAGGAATTAGTATGAAGAAATTTTTTTTCATTATTTGGTGTATTTGTGATTTACCAGTTTTTTATTTATCTTTTTTTAATTTTAAGGAGATGATTAATAATTTTTGCAAGCAAACAATATTAGATTTTGTGTATTGTTTGTTTGGAATTATTTTAGTTCTTAAATTACAGATAACTGTAATTGTAGAGTACTTTAAAAAAGATAATGATAGTGTATAAGAAAATGAGGTCTTCAAACTTAGATGACGATGCTCGGAAGCTGCCCCACAAGGAGGCTGATTCCGCAGAAAGTAAAAAAGTTGATACTTTGCCTCTTTAATGCTAAAATACGGTATGAACAAAAAAGACTTGTCAAAGAAGCAGAAAATGCTAGCCCGCATCCAGATGACATGAAGAGCAGGATTCTGGCCGAAAGGGCCAGGTACCTCAAGGAAAGCGACAAGGGGGTAAGGCACATGTGCAGGATAATGGAAGAATTTGCAAAAGAAGAAAGAAAAGAAGGAAGGGACGAGAGAACTATTGAAATGGCCGCAAAGCTGCTTGAAAGTGGCGATATGACGGAAGAGCGCATAAAAGAATTGTTTAAGCTTACAGAAAAGCAGATGAAGGCAATAAAGGAAAGGGTTGCAGTCTTGGCATAATATCACAAAGACCTATAAGAAGCCGTTGTGACACAAGTTCTTTGACATAAAGTCGACCTTGCCAGTCCCACATATGGCGGTTTGTA
>DFJV01000148.1:307-12827 GCA_002373205.1 Treponema sp. UBA3662 | reverse complement strand
GGAGTAGGGGGTTTTCCCTCCCCTTGATTTGGGGGTACGGGGGACACCCTGTAAAAATTTATGCTACATAAGATTCCAACCTGCTCATACGTGCTGGGTTCTGCATACGCACAAGGGCACGCTTTTCTATCTGGCGGATCCTTTCTTTGGTAAGGTTGCAGGCATCACCCACTTCCTTAAGAGACATTGGACGGCCGCCGCCAAGACCGTAGCGCAGGCGCAAAACCTTTGCTTCCTTTGGCTTAAGCGTGTTAAGAACGCTGTCTATGTCATCCTTCATGGAATTGTTGATTGCCTGGTAGTCAGGAGAAGCGTAATATGTGTCTTCTATAAAGTCAGCAACGGTATTCCTGCCGGTGTCATCCCCAGCAATGCGGGCATCAAGGCTTATCATGTCGCGGCCAAGGTTTACAAGCTCACGTACATGGCTTGGAGACATTCCCAGCATCTTGCCAATTTCGCGGAATTCACTGTCCTCGTTCTTTTTGTGGCCAATAGCCTTGCGGGTCTTTTCTATCTGAACAAGCTCGTTTGCCCTGTTGAGTGGCAGGCGGATGGCACGGCTCTTTTCGCAGATGGCCTTAAGAATTGCCTGGCGAATCCACCAGACGGCATAGGAAATAAAGTGGTAGCCCTTTTCCACGTCAAAGTGGTCTATTGCGGTAAGAAGGCCAATGTTTCCTTCGCTAATTAAATCCGTAAGGTCAAGACCGTGGCTCTGGTACTTCTTTGCAACATTCACAACAAAGCGCAGGTTTGCACTAACAATCTTGTCTTTTGCGGCCTTGTCGCCAGCCTTTGCCTTTAGCGCAAGCTCATTTTCTTCTTCGCGAGAAAGCAGCGGAATCTTGTTGATTTCCTTAAGATAGAGGTTCAAAACATTTTCGTCATCATAAACAGGTGTAAAAGTCTTTGCAGCTTCCATAATTGCCACTCCTCGCTAAATATTTTCAATAAAGAAATAGCAACTTTCATGCCAACTTTTTAACCGCCACAAAAAAATTACAAAAAATTCCCTGCCGAATTTATTTGACGCCCAAGCACAAAATTTATTATATTTTAGTATAACGAATAATAAATAACCGTCATTCCGAACTTGTTTCGGAATCTGTAGATGCTGAATCAAGTTCAGCATGACAGAAATTTGTTATACAAGCTTTTAATAACATACATTTGGAGGAAATATAATGAAAATCAGACCTTTGGCAGACCGCGTATTGGTAAAGCAGGTAGCTGCAGAGACAAAATCAGCAGGCGGAATCATCATTCCTGAAACTTCACAGGAAAAGACCCAGCAGGCAACAGTAGAAGCTGTCGGTCCGGGCACAGAAAAAGAAAAAATCACCGTAAAACCAGGAGAAAAAATCCTTTACGACAAGTATTCCGGAACAGGAATCAAAATTGACGGTGAAGACTATCTTATCCTTAAGAATTCAGACATCATCGCTGTCATCGAATAGCAAACAAATTGCCTAAACTGCGTATTTTTGGATTAAAGATATGCAGACAAAATAATTTCTGGGTCAAAATGACACAAAAAAAACCGGGCTCTTACCCCAAAGGGTAAAAATGACCCGGTTTTTTCATTCCTTTTTCCCATATGCTCCTATCGTGAAAAACAAGAATCTCATTTAACCTTCGATTTAGGAAATACCTTAATTTCTTTCTATAAATTCCAATTCAAGATTACATATTGAAGTTGAGAAATTGGCGGAAGCGATTTTTGAACCGAAAAAAATTCTGCACAAGCGTAGCGCGGAAGCCTTTTTTCGGGGCAAAAATCGCTGGGAGCCAATTTTGTAGTTACAAGTATAAAGCTAGAAATTTGCCTAATAAAATTAACAGTTACGTTCAAAGATTTATTTGTTCTTGTCTTGCGCCTGCTTTAGGATAAGCCTTGCACGGTTACGCACCTTGTTCTGCCCGTTGTCCTGGTTAAGCGAATACTGGAGCGAACGGATTGCATTCTTGTAGTCACCCTGATAGTAGTATTCCTTTCCAATGCGGTAAAGAACGTCTGCCTTTAAGCCCTCGTCCAAGGTTCTTGGCAAAGCTTTCTTTAGGCTGTCCAAGGCCAAAGCGCTCTGCCCCCTTCCTGCGTAGATGTTTGCGGCATTGATGTAGGCATTCGTTACAGCCTCTGTCTTTCCGCCGGAACTAAAGATTGGGCTTCTCTTTGAAAAGTTTTCTATAATATGCCTGTACATTGACTGTGCTTCGTCTATGCGGCCATCCTTTACGTAGAACCAGGCAGCGGCTTCACATTCCCAAAGATCCAGCAGTTCCGGATGCTCAGAAGGCTCAAACTTTGGAGGAAGACCATCATCATCCTCTCCAGACTTCTTCTTCTTTCCGGTAATGGCTTCCTCGTGCAAAGACTGCTCGTATTTTATGAACAAATCCCTTGCGTCATCTGCGTGTCCATTGTTAAGCAGCACAACAACCGCATAGTGAATAACATCATCGGGGAACAAAGAAGCCTTTTCCAGAGCATTCTTTTCCAAAAGCGGCCAAACACGGCTGGCCTTGTGCTCAGTCTCCCACTCACGGTGCAATTCCGCCAAAAGCTGCTCGCGTATAACTATTAGCCTTGGATTATTAGTCCGCTCAAGAGACGCATCTATTTTTTCAATGGCATCTTCCAGAGATATTTTTGGAATCCTGTCCTCTTCTTCCATAGCCATTGTTCTAAGACCTGCATAGCGCAAATCCTGCGAAAGCTTATCCTCCGGTGGCCGGCTCAAAAGGTAAAGTGCATAGTCACCGTAAGATGCAAGACCAGGCACGTAATCCGGGAATTTGTTAACAAGAATGTCCAGCCTGCTAAATTCCTTGGCAAGGTCGTTCTTGCTCTTTAAGTACATTGCGCTGTTCACGTAAACAACAGGAAGCACCTGCTTGGCATAAGAAGTCAAACCGGCATTTGCATTGGCAGATTCAGCCAAAATTACGTCTATAAGCTCACTGCGTATCTTTTCTGCGGCGGCATCCTCTTCAAGAAGGTAATAGTCATCCGCCTCCAGTGCCTTGTGCTCAATCTTTAGCGCCACAGAACCTGGGAATGAATCCCCTGCAAGCAAAGCTTCAAGGCTTTCGGTGTAGTGGCCTGCATCATAAAATACAGAACCCCAGAAAAGCGAATCTTCCAAAGAGTCAACGCTACCAATATAGGCCTCTGACGCCTTGTTAAAATTGCCTTCCTTCATACAAAGGGCAGCAGCATTACGCGCCCAGCGGGAAAGTTTTGTGCTCCTAGCAGCGTCCAAGTAAATTGGAACAAAGCGGGAATCATAGAAGACCTCAAACTTTTCCTTTGCGGTGGCGGTGTGGTCAGGATTCTTCTTCTTTCCTCTGAACAAAAAGAAGGTCTTTCCAAACAAGTCGTCAGCACTCCACCCCGTCTCCAAAGCGTAAGAAAGAAAGGCCTCCGCATAAATGGAACCATATTCGGTACCGGAAAGAGGCTTGGTAACCTTAAGGGCTTTTTTTGTCTTGTTCTGGTCCAGCAGGAAATTTCCATAAACCGCAAGCAGCTGCTTGTCCTTCTTGTGCTTTCTTAGCCCCTTCTTAAGAGCTTTCTCCGCACGGCCCGACTCGCCAAGGGTAACATAGCGCTTGTAAACACCCATGCTTTCAAGCGGGGTAGAAGCAAGATTTTCCGTCCTTTGCAAAAGCTCCATTGCTTCCTTGGTCTTGCCCTGGCCAATCAAAATGTCCACAAAACCCAGTTCCGTGCTTATTGCGGCACCCTCTGAGTGGGAAGAGCATCCCGCAAGGACAAAGATGGCAGAAAACAAAATTGCGCAAAGAGCGGACAAAGCAATGTGTCTTACACAAGGCTTCACAGCTCCATGCGCCATGAATGAGGAAAATCCTAAAGTTTTAGTCTTTGTATTCAAGTTGCTATCTCTTTACGAATTTTGTCCAGAACAGCATTAATGAATTTGAAGGAAATGTCTGTGTCGAATTCCTTTGCAATGGCTATGGCTTCATCAATAACCACAGACCCGGGCGTTTCCTTTTGGTACAAAAGCTGGAAAATGCTCACTCGCAAAATCGCCAAAGACACCTTGTTAACACGGTTAAATTCCCATCGCTCGGACAAGTGCCCTTTTATAAGGGCATCAATCTCTTCAAGATGATTTATTGTTCCGGAAATGAGAATACGGGCAAAATCGTCCTTTTCAGTATCGGCATTTTTTGCTTCACTTTCAGTATTATTATCTACCCAATCAAGTTTTAAAAGGTCATCCAGGCTCTTTTTACCCACATCGTATGAGTAGAGAGCCTGAAATGCCAGAATTCTTCCTTTCCGACGAGACACGGCAAACCTACCAGCTTAAAAGTTTTGTAAGGGCATCACCAGTCTTCTTGCGGTCTACGTTAGAGGCATTGTCCAGATTCTTTGCAATGTCGTTGGCAGCCTTCTGAAGGAACTGACCCTGCTTCTGGGTTGTTAAAGTACCCTTAATATATTCTTTTACAGTGTGCTTTGATTCCGGTTCAACAGGATCGGAAAGCTTAAGCATCTTTGCGCTGTACTTGTTAAGAACTGAATAGAACTGCCAGTTGTTGCCGCCGTCAATCAATTCGCTTGTAAAGCCTACGCTGCGGCCAAAGAGTTCCTTCATCTTATCCATGGTCCAACCCTGGGCCTGTGCAGTCTGGGCATTGTTGTGAACCATGATTTCTCCGGCCTGGTAAACCTTTCCGTTGTCAGAAGACTTCATTATGTCTGTTCTGGAAGCCTGCTTTGCGGAAACCTGCTTAAGGGCTGCGTTTGCCTTTGCCTTTGTTCCTTCAGCATCCTTTCCCTTTGGAATAACATAAAGGAAAAGCTTTGCCATGTCGTCCCAGACAAACTTGGTCTTGTTTATGTCGTAGAACTCGTTAACTTCTTTGTCTGTAGCAGAAATCTTCTTTGCTTCGTCCTGCTTTTTGCTTACGATGTACTGCTGAACAGTAATTGATTCCTTAATGTAAGCCTTGTAGTCGGCAACAGACATTCCTGTTGTTTCCAGAATATACTCGTTCAAGGACTTGCCTGTAGACTTCTTTACAGCCTGTTCAAGCTGGGCTTCGGTAATCTGCTGGCCACCCTGGCTGAATGAGCTTACAAAAGCGGCATTTACCTGTGAATCTGTAATGGCAAGACCTTCCTTTGCGGCCTGCTGGGCAATAAGCTTGTTGGCAATCATTCCGTCAAGGGTTGCCTTCCTAAGCTCAACCTTCTGGGCATCGGTCATCTTCATGCCGTAAGCTTCGTACTGTTTTTCCGCAACACCGGCACGAGCCTTGAGCTGCTTTAGGGTAATAGTTTCTGATTTGTGCAGTTTTACCACGGCAAGGGGCTGCAACTCATTCTGTGCAAACAAAAAACCAGCCGCAGAAAGCAACATTGTAAAACCAATTGCTAAACGTCTCATATAACTTTCCTCTTCAATTTATAAAAATCAACCGAAATACCGGTGCAGAGGCCTAACCCCTTTCTAAAAATATAACAAATCAATAATAAAATTCGTTACAAGCCAAGTAGCTTATTTGCAGTTCTTATGCCTGTTTTTCCAGCGGAAGACCGCCTTCTATAGTTGCACGGATTCTGCGCACACCGGCAGAAGAAGACTGTTCCTTAACAATCTTGAACTTGCCAATCTGTGCCGTATGCTGAACGTGGGGCCCACCGCAAACTTCCTTGCTGAACCAGCCTTCCTTTGGACCGATTGTGTAAACCTTAACCTGGCTTTCGTACTTTTCGCCAAACAAAGCGCGTGCACCTTCAGACCTGGCCTGCTCAAGAGGCATAACCTCCATGGAAACAGGCAAATCCTTCTGAATCTGCTCGTTAACAATAGCCTCTACCTGGGCAATCTCTTCCTTAGTCATTGCGCGGTGGAAGCTAAAGTCAAAGCGCATACGCTCAGCCGTAATGTTTGAACCCTTCTGGGCAACCTCATCGCCAAGAACGTTAACAAGAGCCTGCTGCAAGAGGTGGGTTGCAGTGTGGTACTTTGTGGTAATCTCGCTGTGGTCAACAAGACCGCCCTTAAAGGTACCAGCGCTAAGAGAGCGTGACTCTTCCTGGTGCTTCTTTTCCTCTGCCTTAAAGCCTTCAATGTCTACGGACATGCCGTTTTCCTTGGCCATTTCCTCAGTAATCTCTATTGGGAAGCCAAAGGTGTCGTAAAGGCGGAATGCCACGCGGCCAGGAATAATCTTCTTGGGATTCTTCTGAAGGTTGGGCAAAAGCTTCTGGAATTCATTCTCTCCAGACTTAAGGGTCTTGCCAAACTTCTCTTCTTCCAAAGTAAGCTGTTCCTTAACAAAAGCCTCGTGTTCAGGCAATTCAGGGTAAGCTTCTTTGTATTCTTCTATTATAATACCTGCCGGTTTTGCAAGGAAGGAACCTTCAATCCCAAGCTTGCGACCGTAACGTACAGCGCGGCGGATGATTCTGCGGAGAATGTAGCCCGCTCCGGTTCTTGCCGGAGTAACACCCTGGGGGTCTCCAAGAATAAAGGTTGCGGTGCGCACATGGTCTGCAATAATGCGGATAGCAGTATCGTCTGCTTCGTTCTCGCCGTACTTCTTGCCACTAAGCTCTTCTATAGACTTTATAATTGGCTGGAAAACGTCCGTCTCGTAAACAGACTTCTGGCCGTTCAAAACGGAAACCGTACGCTCAACACCCATTCCAGTGTCTACGCACTTGCGCTCCATCTCGTTATAGTGACCCTGGGCATCCTTGTTGTAGCCCATGAATACGTTGTTCCAAATTTCAAGATACTTACCGCAATGGCAGCCGGGGCGGCAGTCTGGCCCACACTTTGGCTGGCCGTTGTCATAGAAAATTTCTGTATCCGGACCACACGGGCCTGTCTGACCAGCTGGACCCCACCAGTTATCCTCGCGAGGAAGGAAGAAAATGTGGTCTTTTGCAATGCCCATCTCTTCCCAACGTGCAGCTGCCTCTTCATCGCGGGGAATCTCCGTACCGTCAGCAGTCTTTTCGCCAGCAAAAACGGTAACGTTCAGCTTTTCCTTTGGAATTCCAAGATATTTTGGAGAAGTTAAAAATTCAAATGAATAGGCAATGGACTCCTGCTTAAAATAAGCACCAAGGCTCCAGTTACCCAGCATCTCAAAAAAGGTAAGATGGCTTGCATCTCCTACGGAATCAATGTCTCCGGTGCGCACACACTTCTGGTAATCCGTAAGACGGTCGCCGGACGGATGCTTTTCGCCCAAAAGATAGGGAACAAGCGGCTGCATACCCGCAGTAGTAAACAAAACCGTCGGGTCATTGTTTGGCAAAAGGCTCTTTCCGCTAATTTCCACATGATTCTTTGACTTGAAAAATTCAATGTACTTAGAACGCAACTCGTTGACTTTCATAATGTTTTATAGTAAAAGATTCAAGGTTTTTAGTCAAGATAACGCAAATCCATCGGTTGGTGCCTCTGTCGAATGCGTTCCCTGAGCCTGTCGAAGGGAACATACCCCAAAAAAAACGTTCCCTGAGCGAAGTCGAACCACGGTTGGTGCTTCGCAACGAAGTTTCCAGCGGCCTGTCGAACCATTCTCTTCTATATAAATAGTAAGTTCAATTTTGAGTTCTGCAAATAAATGTCATTCTCGGAGTTAACAATAAATGTCATTCTCGGGCTTGACCCGGGAATCTTCCGGACGATACTTTTTTACGCTCTACCATCTTATTCCTTGGCTAATCCGACCGCCCATGCCCCTGCGTCACCGCCCTTCCGCCCTTCGGTAACCCTCATCCCGCTCCGCGGGACTAAAGGGGCTCCACGGCGGCGTAGCTTTCTTTATGTCTTGCCAACAAAAAACCCGTTCCCTGCACTCGCAGCGTAGCGTCCAGCGGCTTGTCGAAGGGAACATACCAAAAACGTGTCATTCTGAGCTTGACTCAGAATCTCAAAAAAGCCCCGTTCCCTGAGCCTGTCGAAGGGAACACACCCAAAAAAGCATTTGTCAGCAAAAATTCAAAAATAGCGCAGTTCACCCCACAAAAATTCCAAAAATAGCGCAGTCCAGATTGACATTTTTTCAAAAATAGCGCAGTTTAAATCTATGGATATAAGTACAATAGAAACCGCCTTGTTGGAACAAAAAGAAGAATTCTACTCAAAACTAAAACAAGAGTATTGCTTCCGCCCAGAAGAGGAACTTGTCAATTTAGACAGCAACCTTGCACAAGTCGTAATAGGAATCCGGCGCAGTGGCAAAACAACCATGTGCTTTAACGTCATAAAAAAATCCGGCATCAACTTTGCTTATATAAACTTTGATGACGAGCGTTTTTACAAGGCACAAGGAGAAGACTTAAATTATATCCTAGAAAGCCTTTATAAAATATACGGAGATTTCAACCACCTCTTTATTGATGAAATTCAAAACATCGAAGAATGGTATTTATTTGTAAACAGGCTCTTAAGAACTGGTATGCACATTCTTGTTACAGGCTCCAATGCAAAACTCCTAAGCGGAGAACTTGCAACACATCTTACAGGGCGGCACATGAAAACCGAACTTTACCCCTTTTCTTTTTCTGAATACTGCGAATATAAAAATCTTAGCACATCACATGGAACTACAAAAGAAAAAGGCCTTTTACGCGCAACTTTCGATTCGTATTTGCAAGACGGTGGCTTTCCCGAAGCTTTAAACGAAAAGCGAAAGCAAACCTATATAAACACCCTTCTTGATAGCATTCTCAAAAAAGACATAGAACAAAGATATTCAATAAAGTATAAGACTGCATTTGAAAATCTTGTAAATCACATTTTAAACAATGCTCCTTCCAAACTAAACTATTCCGACTTGCAGAATTTTTTTGCCCTGCATTCTGACCATACTGTAGAAAACTATGTAAACTATGCCAAAAACGCATATTTGATATGCGGACTTCACAAATATTCTGCAAAAAGCAAAATCCGAATCCGCGACGAAAAAGCCTATGCCGTTGACGTTGCATTAATGAACAATCGAGAAAACGCATTTGCAGGAAAAAATCTTGGCTGGCGGCTGGAAACCATCGTCTACATAGAGTTACTCCGCCGTTGCAAACCACTTGAATATGATATCTACTATTATAGCGAAACAGCAGGCGAAGCTGATTTTGTAGTCTGCAAAGGAAATTCTGTATTGCAAATTATTCAAGTAAGTTATGATATTTCCAATCCAAAGACCTTAAAACGAGAAATAAACGGTCTTATTTTGGCTTCTTCAAAAACCGCCTGCAACAACCTTTTACTTATATCAAATTCAGAAGAGAAAGTTCTGACCAAAGCAAACAAGCAAATAAACATTGTTCCGGCCTATGCATGGCTTTTGGATAAAAAAATAACAAATCTTTAATCCAACCTTGAAAATCAGCATAAAATGCACGATAATTAGGGGTAGCCGATAAATTTTTGCGTGGAGGTACTTGCCATGAAAAACACTGCTATACAGATATATAGATGGGGGGGGGGTATTTTTAAGCTCCATACTTGCCGCAACCGTCCTTACTCTGTTTTCTGCCTGCGACAGCCCATCATCCTCATGGGAAGAACCAGTACGCGACTACTTTGACAAGTACACCAACACCGCCGCCATAGAAAAAATAGACATAACCTGCCAGTCCAACAAAGACAACTCTGGAGCAACATGCATCCCCAGCGACGGCAACAAAACAATAACCTTCTATCTGCGCAACCCTCGCCTATACACCCTGGAAACCTCCTTTAGCGAACCAGACACTTATCCTGGTATTCAAATTGTGCAAGATATGCAGGACAAGACCATAATACGCGTTACCTACTCGCAATCCTATCTGCAAGACCACGAAGGAGGCCAGCAAATAGGAGGCACAATCTACCTAACGGAATCAGAAACGCTTAGGGAATTTGACCCCTATTCCTTTAGCTTAAAGTGCAACAGTCCACCGCCGGGAGTAAAAGGTCAAAGCGTACAGACTGATGGCAGCCACTATATTGTTTGTTTTTATGTTCCCACAACGGAACTTGGCAGCGCACCCCACAACCTTGATACGCATACCGTCTGCATAAACGGAGAAGCCGTTGCAACAATAGGTACGGACGGTTCTATTACCCCAATACCAAGCAAAAACATTTCTACAACAGCTCCGTCCAGTCTTGATGTAATTGCCGAATCCGGGGCATCAGCATTTTCCGGAAGTTCTGCAGGTTGCACAGCCTTATATTACGACACTGGCCGTACTGCACAGCCTGGGGAATTCATCCGATGGAACATTTACTTGGAAGACGATGACGGCTTTAAGTCAAAAACAGTAAACGCAGATTCCATTGTAACCCAAGTAATCCCTACCATAACTGCTGAAAATGATGTGCTTACATGCGAAGATGGCAGTAAACAAACTACGCTCACCCCAATCGTTGACATTGGCACTATAGATTCTTGCAACTGGAGCATGGTCACCTCTTCTTCAACAGCCGAAGGAGAACTTACGCCAGCAGCAGGGAACAACGCTACGTTTACGGCAACTAAAGCTGGCTTGGCAACATTAAAAGCAACAATAACCCTCGCAGGCGGAAGGGAAGTTACAGCCACCAAGACAATCCGCGTACTTGGCTTAACAATTCCTTCAGACGACGAAATTATGATTGTTGACGAAGCCGATACAACTGTCTCTCCAACTCCGGCCGGCTTCCCTGCAACCCCAACATACACATGGCGTTCAAGCGACAACTCCGTTGCCACCGTAGATTCAAGCGGCAAAGTACATGCCGTTAGCAACGGAAACGCCACAATCACAGCAGAAGCAAGCTACGGCGGAAAGACTGTCACAAGCAACCAGAAAAATATTTACGTGTACAAGGTTGGAAACATTACCGGAGACAGCATTGGATTTGCAGGAGACAGCACAAATGACAACGCAATGCTGCTTAACTTGCAGATAGACAAACCAAGCACTGAACCAATTGGCATTTCAACCTCTCAAAACTGGACTTCCAGCGCTACAAGCGTTGCTGCAACTCCTAGCATAACAAGTATAGCAAACCAACGCGAGGTAAAGCCTCTGAAAGCGGGAACAACAAAAATCTCTGTAAGCGTAACCATAGGCTCAAAGTCAATTTCTTCGCCAAGGACAATAAATCTAACAATATACGGAGTCTCCATAGCAGGAAAATCTATGCTCTCCAAGACAGGCAGCGACTCAAGCCTTACTCTTACGCCATCGCTAAAATCTGGAACTTCAACTTACAGCGGAAGCGAGACTGTAACATACAGCCTAAGCTCTTCTGCTGGAACTGTTGCCACAGCAGATAGTTCTACCAAAAAAGTTACAGCAGTAGGTGAAGGAGAGGCCACAATCACAGTTACCGCAACAATAGGAAGCGGTGCCAACCAAAAAGTAACAAAGGCAACAAAGAAGGTAAACGTAATAGACGTTACAGGTCTAACCACATTCATTGCAGGAGAAGAAGAGAGAGCCCTTACTGCAAGCACAAAGCCAAGTGGTGTTACCTATACATGGAGCCGCACCAATGTAACTGGGGCTGCCACAATCAATTCGTACAGCGGTAAAATATCAGCTACAGCGAAAGGTAATGTAACAATCACACTAACTGCAAATCGCACTGGAAGCTCATCGGACAAATGTGAAATCTCCAAGACGATAAGTATATCCGAAATCACACTTACCGGCCTTCCAACAGAGATAGCAGTTGGTGAAGAATACGAATGCTCTTACTCTTTTGACCCTGACTGTTCATTCACAGCAGGGAAAACACCTTCTAGCAGCACAAAAGTAGACTGTTCTTTTGGCTCTCCAAATACAAAGTTGTTCTTTGAAGGACTTGCTACAGGAACAGAAACCTTTACGCTAAAGCTTACGAAAAACGGCACAACGATACAGTACAAGCTGCCAACCATTACCGTAGTCGCTGCCCACGAGGTTTCCATAAACAACCTGAGCACATGGCTTTCCAACCAACCAGCAACCACCGTGAGCAAACCGTACAAAGTAAAAATCACTGGTCTAGACACTGCAATCAAAGCAGCAGATATAAAAACAGCCCTCAAGAATAATTCTGGAAAATATGTTGACCTATCGGAAACAATAATTACAGAAACAGTGTTTGCTAGTTTCACCGATTGTACTTCATTGGTAATTCCTCCAAAACTTTCCCCCTCTAGTTCTGATACTAATACATCAATGAGTTCGTTTTTCTCTGGATGTATAAATCTAAAAGTCGCCCCTGAAATACCGGCACAAATTCAATACCTTAGTAACTGTTTTGAAGGATGTACAAGTCTCGAAGAACCACCTGTCATACCATCTGGGGTTAAAAACATGGCATATTGCTTCCAAGATTGTACAAGCTTAAAAAATCCTCCAACCCTCCCTAATTCTATACAGGTAATGTCATATTGTTTCAAAAACTGCTCTGCCATGACATCTGCACCACAAATACCTGGTGATGATATGTGGAGTTTCAGAGGTTGTTTCTGGGGATGCTCAAATATGGCAGGGACC
>DFJV01000148.1:0-254 GCA_002373205.1 Treponema sp. UBA3662 | reverse complement strand
CAGGAACCGTAACAATAAAAGCAACTATAACGGACGAGCCATTATGGGATGCCGTATTCCTAAACTGCCCAAATGTTACAAAAGTATACGTTCCTAGTACCACAGTCAAAAATGCCATTCCTCATGGTGGCGGAAGTGATGGATACGATATAGGCATATCTGCAAGTAAGATATTTGTCGGACCGTGACCCAACTCCAACGATAAACTTAGCACATTCCACCCCAACAAACCCTACGCGGGATTGGAGGGGCGC